>NZ_AUCT01000010.1 GCF_000429905.1 Desulfatibacillum aliphaticivorans DSM 15576
CCGGGCGGGCCTGCCAATGGCTTTGCACAGCCCGTTGATGATATTATCCACGTCCTTTTCCTTGAGCTTGTCCACCTGGCCCAAATGGGCGATAATTTTGGTGCGTGGATTTTTGACGCCGGGTTCCCTGACGCTTTCCGCGATCTGGACCGACTGATAGACCTTGCCCCGCTGTTTACTTTTGACGATTCGGATATACATAGTGCGTAAACACTATAATATATTATTCATTAAGTCAAGTATAAATACAATAGTTTACGTACTACATTAACCTTCCCGAAACAGATATTATCTTCAATGATTTCAATCTGGATTTCTTGTTTAAGGCAAGATTGGTGTCAAAGTTCGGTTGCCCCAGCCAAAATCCAAAGGGCCATTGGTAGAAACGGCACTGTTACAGCGTCCATTTTTTCTCCTTATTTTTTACCGTTATTCTCGGTGTCTTTGCCTTTTGTTTCAAGTGAAGTCACTTGCACGGCATGCTTCTGTACAACTTCAACCATTCGGTTCATTTCCACCAAGTTATCAGACAGGGCGTTAAGTTTATTATCCATCTCTTCAACTATTTTGGACAGGGCTCCATCCCGCTTATCAAGCTGTGCCTTGCTTTGTTCCGTAAGACTGGTTAGAGATTGAACCTCTTGTTTAAACCCACTATTTAACCTGGATAGATCATCCACTTGTCCCTTAGTCGCATTCGCCATTTTTGCCAATTGAGCCAAAATGTCATTGGCATCGCCTACTTTTTCCTTGAAGGCGTCTACATCATTTCCCAGCGAACTTATGTAATCACCCAGTTTATCAAGTCCGCCATTAAATGCAGAAATTGCTTCCGTGAGAGAGTCCGCTTTTTGGGAAAGCATCGTTGATGATTTGTCGAGCAGACCACCATATCTGCTTGTTTCACTATCAACTTTGGTAATCGCATTTTTAAAATTTTTAGCAGAGACGTTTAATGAATCTATAGATTGTTTCATTTGCTTCTTTGAATCATCTGCTGCTTCTGAAATTTGATCTATAACTTCTGAAGTCTGGATAGACTTATCTTTAAAGCTCTCAATTTGAGATTCCAAGGAACTTATATGGCCATCCAGTTTGTCAATCTTCTTTCCAAATTTGGATTCAGTTTCACCAAGCATATCTGTTTGTTGGGACAATTCGGTTGTAGATCGATCTATCAAGTCTCCAAACCGACTTGTGTTGTCATCCACACTAGTTATGAGTTCCTGCATCTTTTCCACTTTGGTTTTAAATGATCCTGAAGTTTCACCAATACTAATGACTGCCTTGTCTGTCGTTTGGATTGACCAGTTCATTTCTTTTAACACGGCATCTATATTTTTATTCGATCCTTCCAAAGCAACCGCTATTTCTTCAAATTTTGTGGATAGTTTTTGCAGCCCCTCACCTTCCTGGGTCATTTGCTTCAGAATTAGCTCTGCATTTTGTTTTTTGCGTTCAAGTCCTTGAATGTCAGCTTGGAGTTCAGCCTTTTTGACTTGGAGTTGGTCAATTGAATTCCGGAAGATCTCTTCCTGGCTTTTTAGAGCTTCAACCTTCTGTCCTAAATTCTGCTCCTGCAATTGAGCGGTTTGAATCTTCGCATGCAAGTCAGCGTTCTCCTTGCGAGCAGCTATCACTGCAGCCTCATTTTCAGTTCGCTCGGCTTTGCTTGCTTCCAAATCGGACAGGGCCATTTCCAGTCTGGTTGTTTCTCCTTCCAAACGAACCTTGGTAGTTTGGAATTGGCCTTCCAAACCGGTTACCTCCTTTGTCAATACTTGGCGTCTATCTTCCATGGTAGGAAGCTCCTGCCTAATAGCCGAATATGCTTGTTTGTCTCGTTCAAGAAGCATGCGTTCGCTTTTAATGGCTGCTATCTCCCTCTCAAGGTTCACAATTTTCCACCCGGAAAAAATAATTAGCAAACAGACAAAAAGGATCGCTAAGGCCAAGAACCAAACCGGCGGGAAAAAACTGTCGAGAGCAGCGCCTTGTTTTTCGGAGATGATATTTTTCGATATTGGACTCTCATTATCTGGCATATTTTCAGTCATTTTCTCTCCATCCATGGACAACTTTGTCCACGCACCCTTTTAGGTCTTCACGCAGTTGATAGGTCCAAAAGCGCATAACTTTCCATCCCAGTCCTTGAAGTTGAATATCTCGCCAATGGTCATCAATTTTTCTTGATCCATCTGAGTTCCTGTGACAGTCCCCATCCACTTCGATATCAATTTTAATGGGCTTTTCTCCTCCCTTGATCAAGGCCATGTCCAGCCGTCGACTGGAAACAGGAAATTGTGGCCGCGGTTCAAGGCCAGCCTCTTGTAATGCGTTGAAAAACATTTCTTCATATGGGGACTCAAATGGATGCCATGGCGTTTTGGGCAGAGTGGTGGCTGTAATAGGTTTAGGGACGGCAAGACTTTCAATATGAGGTATTCCACATTTTCGCGCCCAGGCCTGGTTGCCCACAACATGTAGGACAGCCCTGGCGCGACTGGC
The DNA here is from genome assembly GCF_000429905.1 of Desulfatibacillum aliphaticivorans DSM 15576. Taxonomy (NCBI): domain Bacteria; kingdom Pseudomonadati; phylum Thermodesulfobacteriota; class Desulfobacteria; order Desulfobacterales; family Desulfatibacillaceae; genus Desulfatibacillum; species Desulfatibacillum aliphaticivorans. The sequence continues at coordinate 2,509 of NZ_AUCT01000010.1, forward strand.
AGCAACATTAAAAAGGTTCCCTGTCTCCCTCAAAAAAGAACGTGAGCCTGCAGGCATGTCCGGGCCTCCGCATATGGAAAAAATTATGACGTCTCTTTCATCCCCCTGAAAACCATGAGACGTGTCCACATGAGCATCTGACAATTGCAGCGCATGAAATAATTGGGCATCGGCCTCAAATAATGCATCTCTGATGCGGTTGGCCTGTTGACGGAATGGCGTGACGATGCCAAGGCTGCCTTTGAAATGATTCTGCAAGAGCATAGTTCTTACTATGCTGACCACCTCATCCACTTCACTTTGGGAATAGCATCCACTGCCGCCTCCGCTCTGAACTTCCCCTGATACATCCGTCCAGCCTATTCCCATTTGCATCCCGTTAGGGATTTTTAATAGAGAACAGTCAGTGGCTACCCGCAACCGCCCCTTATAGAAATTTGCATTGGAATAATCAGCGATGGGGTTTGCACTTCTGTACGTTTCACTCAGAAAAATTGCATCAGCTTTTTTTGACCCTGCGAGTAGATTATAAAGAGAACTTTCCGTATATGCGAAACGGGCGTCGTCTACACGCTTAATGTTCACATTGCGTCTCAACATAGCGTCTTTGGCTGTGGACAGCTTGGTTGAGTGAGTAAGCTGATGAGGGTCGCCTATTGCCCCCGCTCTTTTTGCGCGGAATAAAATAGGTATTGCCGAAGGAATATCCGACTGGCTTGCTTCATCAACAATTGCCAAATCAAACATTCCGGCTATAAGGGGGATTCTGGATTTGACAGAAAGATTGGTTACTGCCCAGCATGGAAATGATTCCAAAATATACGGCGTCCTTTTTTTTAGGATACGTCGAGTCTCCATGGTGATTATTTGGGTGTCCAAACCCGTTCTCATTGCATTTAATGCCGCCCGCAACCCGTCAAGCTCCTGCCTGTCCACGCCGGGACGCAGCCCCACTCTGCTGGAAGCGTCAAGAGAAATGGCAATAGAAGCAAGTTCCTTTATACGATCAGAGAGTTTGAGGATTTCTTGCGTGATTTCTTCCAGGGGAGGAAGCTCTTTAAGTTTGGCTTCATATACGATGCTTTCATTTCTATTGCTTGCATATTTCGCAGCATGGTCCAATGTTGAAACTTGAAGTGCCATCCCGGAAAGTTTTTTTGATTTTGGATAACGCGGAAGTAAAGGCAGTCCGGGCATATCTCCAAGTTTCAGGAGTGCATTGGCATAAGAAGGGAAGTAGTACAGTTCCCTAAAGAGTGCCAAAATTTTAGACAAACCATCTTGTTGACTCCCATCGAAAACTGCTGACTTAATAATTGAGGATATCTTTTCAATAGCCTTATATTTATCATTGTTGGAGTTTGCATTTAGAAACCGAATTGTTTCTTCAGTAAGACCCTGAGCAAGATAACTCATCTTGTCCTCAAGTTCTCCCAACAGGCTCCCAAACTCTATCGCTTGGTGAGCAAATGTCGCCTTTAACCCTCTCTGCTCAAGATATTCAAAGAGTTCCTCTCGCACCCTGCCGATTTTCTCGATAGAAGACTCATTACTTGGAAAAGCTAAAATATCTGTTATCGCGTTGTTGAATGTATATTTGAGGTTTGGATCTTCCTTGGAGTTTGTTCTGACAATCAGTTGGGGACCTTCAGGTTTATTCAGCCTTGAGACAACAGCGTCAATGGCCTTGTGATTGCGGCTTGAAAAAAGAACTGTCAGGTTTCTTAACCTGGCATTACATATTGCGGCGGCGGCAACCTGACTTTTCCCCGTTCCAGGAGGCCCAGTGATGACGGATATCTCTTGATTTATCAGAGAGGAAATTGCTCTTCTCTGTTCCGCATTTAACGGCGTCGTGTCCACCACGACTGATTCATGAGGCGAAGCATCTACAGCATTTTCATTTTCTTCGTCTCCTTCCAAAAAGATGTAGCGGAGAGCAGTTTGATCAAGCACATCATCCGATTCACTTTCAATTGTGGAAAGCTCGTTAAGCAGAGAAGCGGTGTACCGAGTTTTTTTGGCCATCATCAGGACAGCCCTATTATATATGCCTGTATCAAATGGCTCTTTTATTGTGTTGTCTGGGACGCTGTCAATGTTAAGAGACTCACGAATTTTGTAGGGCATAAATGCAGTTAGGGCTGTAACCAAATTTTCCAAATCAGGGCAAATTTCTTCTTTTTCAAAGCCGGGGCCTTCATCATTTGGACGCCATCTATTGATAAAACCGCATGCCGACAAAAAATTCCGTTGTTGATCCGGTTTTCGAGCAAAAGCATATTCCAACCACTTTACATTGACCTCCGCACGAGGGGCACTGCAACTTACAACCAAGCCGTCTCTTGAAACTTCATGGTTCAGTTCAAAAAAGAACACAGGACTTATGATACTCACGTCCGGTTCGTTTTGTTTCTTTATGTGTGTTGCCTGCACAGGGTAGCCAAGAACCAATGATTGATCATTTCCAGCACTCGGGAGAGCATTTAATAAGCCTGACAGATGAGAGCCTATGGGTATTGTGATTCGCCAATGCAAACCTGGCTTGGGACTCCACTTCCCTATTCGACGGAGGTATATATAGCTTTTTCCTAAATCATTCAGAAAAGCGGACGCTTCAGCCCCCTCCTCATTGTTGATACACTTTCGGTAATAGGAAACTAATTGCCGAAAAAGCCCCCACCGCCCTGAATAAACATTTTCAGTTCCCGAAGGGGGTGTCGGCTCAGGAGTAGCTATATTTCCTGTGAAATTCAGCTCTGTAATTGTTTCCTTTGACAATGCTGGAAGAGGACAGCTTATAGAATCTGAATGCTTGACTTTAGAGGCGGTATAAGACCAAAGGCCTTTACTATATTCGACCTGGCCGTTTGCACTCATGTCTCTAAGAAGGGAGCTAATTTGGTAATCAGGCAGGCGTAGATGCAGTTTTCTCAAACGGAAGCCAATCTCCCGTGTGGAAAGGCCAGTAGAGGAGGTGTGAAGAATGTTAATCAACGAATTTTTGATTTCTGCATCCAATTTTCCATTCCACTATAATTGAAAGATTTAATAATCATTCGTATGCATACAAATAGATTTCAGTTAAATTTGGCTATAAAATTGAAGCCTTCATAGTTAAAGCCACCAGTCTTAACGCCTCGCAATTATTAGCGGGGTATTTGAGGTAGTCGATTTACGAAAAATTATTTTGATTTGGCTTCCGCCCCCATTCTTCAGATCCTGCCGTGGATTCTGATAGGCTTGAATATAAACAATGGCATATTTTACGAAAACAGTCAATTATCCCATCTTGACCCTGCCCTTACTCAAATTTATTTACAGAATGGAATCAATTAAAAAAGCTGTTTAAGTGGGCAAAATCAAGCATGGCAACCGTCTAAACAACTACATTTTAATGGAGGGGAATTGGAATAAAGGAGTTCACCTGGTACAAAGATCCAATTGCCTCATAAAGGGAATATTTTTGATTATCTATCAGTTGTGATTACCCATTTATTTTCTCCCTCAACTTCGCTGAACACTGAAAAGCCACCACCCGTCTGGACCTCAAAGTCAGATCTTCTCCAGTGGCCGGATTTCTTCCTCTGCGTTCATCCTTCGCTTTCACAGAAAATTTTCCAAAGCCGGAAATCAAGAGATCATTACCAGATCCCAGGTCTTCCTTGATGATCTCCAACAGGGTTTCCATGATTTCTCCACCCCTGCGTTTGGGGTAGCCCGTCTCTTTGATTATAGCTTCAATGATTTCGTTTTTGGTCAGTGTCATGTTTTTCCTTTATTTTCAATTGCATGCCTGCAAAAATTTCTTTAGAAGACAGCAAACCGTTTTCTGTCTTTCTAACTCCCTCGTTTAATCTCTCAGCTACCTCCATGGGCGACAGATCATTATAGGTCAAATTGATTTTAGCATCTTCCACCAGTCTGTTAACGAAGGCGGTCACAGATTTATTTAAAGCCTTGGAAGAATAAAATATGCCCATGGCTGGCCCAACGATGCGGTCATATATCAACTGGATTCCGTCGTACTTCATGGTGTCTCTTAGGAAACTGGGCCAGTATCGCATGAACTCTGAGAAGTCGGTTATACCCCTTCCATACATAACGGTTGAATATAGGGACATCGTATTGACCATTATGATGTACTGGGTTCGTTCAGCCGTGAAGAGATGCCCTGTCCAGTCCAAATATGGATTTGGGTCGGCTGGCAAAGACTTTGTGGGAAACTCTTTGAGCTTTTTCCCAAGTTTGGCGGAGTAGCGGAGTATCATAATAGGGCAGGCCTCTAATCTCAAAAAATAATTGAATTTATCAGATAAGTATCATACCTAATAACCGACTTCAATATTCATATTGGGGATGATTCTTCAGCGTGGAGAAAATTAATGAGAGCCATTAATCGATCAGCCGTCATAGTGAAACCCAAAGAGCCTTTTTTGAAGTGGCTCAATGATCTCTATCCGGAAGAAACGTATTCTCTGGAAGATATCCGACATGAATGCACTGTCTTCCTGATTCCCGAGTGCGACGTGGTTGAGGAAGCACAAAAATTTATCAAGAGAAATTTCAAGGCCATTTTTCGGCTTGAACTTGAAGGTTGGCATACAGATCCCCAAAATTTTCCTGGAAAGCTGACCTACAAAATGTTCTGTGAATGGTTCGAGTGTGAGATCAACTCCGAAGTTTACGATCTATCAGCGAAAAAGATCACAGTTGAAGACGCATAGAGAGCCCTTCTCATTTTTGTATATGAACGGGCTCGCCCCAAAAAAATCATTCTCCTCTTCCCTGATGTCGAAGGGAGTTGATCTGGTTCATTTGACATGAGTAGGCAGACTGAAAGCATAGTTAGTAGAAAGAGATGAATGTCACAGTTATTCCGATTCATCTACTCTTATACAAAGCACTATGTATACACAATGCTATAAATATCTCTCTCTTTGTTTGTAAATCCCTATTATATTGCCAAAAAAATAATTTTGTGGTCTATACCCCAAGGTCTATAGAGGAATCAAAAATGCAAAAAGAACTCAACCATCGCCTTCCAGCACTGTTTAGGCTTTATTACGTCTTTTTTGCGGCAAATCTTTATGAAGTTTTTTAATTTTAAGTAGCTCCTGAAATACAAAAATTGACTTTCCGAGGCTGTCATAAACAATCCTTGAATCGCCTACGAAAGTCCAGCTGACAGGAAACTGACAAATACTATAACCTTTTTGTTTGGCCATCCAAAGAATTTCAGGATCAAAAATAACACTATATAATTTTTGATTTGAAAATAAATCCATTGCGGCCGCCCTTGTGAACATCTTAAAACCACATTGTGTGTCAGGGATATTTAGTCCTAAATAACAATTCTGTATAGTTCTGTATAGTTTGGATGAAAGCCTTCTAAAGAAACTTTGAGACGCACTAATTTTTGATCCGGGTATTGCTCTTGATGCGATGGCAATGTCACACGTATCATTTAGCAATTTTTCTGCTTTGACAATTTCTTCGATGGCCACAGAATAATCGGCATCCATAAAGAGAACCCGGCCCCCGGAAGCTCGAACCATTCCGTAAGCTACTGCATATCCCTTTCCTCGGTTAGGCTTATATGAAAGAATTTTTAGGGACATATTATGAATATCCTGAAAAAGTTTCTCAGAAACAGCAATTGTGTTATCGGTAGAACCATCATCCACTATAATCACTTCGACAAACTCTTCTCGCATTGAGAAAAAATTAATTGTATTCGATAGAGTCTTTACTATACGGTTTTCTTCATTATAAGCAGGAATAACTATCGACAAGTTTATCATGATATTCCTCTCATCATTTGGTATCAATATTTTTGAGCAGTTTTCTCACGCATCAAACTATCGAGTTTCATAGTACCTTAAAATTAAAATAAAATGAAAGGATAATCACCAACATGTTTAGTACCAATCCCAAAACGCTTCGTTGGGGAGTCTATTCAAAGTTTTGATCGAGTTTCAATACACCAACAATGACATTTATGAGCCCGATACATAGAACCTATCTCAGTGTTTTGATCTATAAATGCGTCCATACCCAAAAAACTACATTGCCTATATTAGCCGCCTCGCAAAATAATCGCCGCTTTCTGTTCAGGAGCCAAAGCCATCTTTTAAACGCGAGACATGTTTGCTGGATTCCCAGGACCCTGCCAAAGTGAATTCTTCCTGCTCCTCGACACTGACCATATGCCGTTCCCTCAAATTTGGAAAAAACACGTAGAATTATATAACTATCCAAAAATTATGAATATTATTCAAATGACTTGGACGCAAAAATATTACGGCCGTTTTAACAAACGGCACTGCTCCTTCCGATTGCGTTGGTTATTCACAAAAAATCCGTTGGTAGCAATACCATTCTCCATTATGTTTCATTTGCTCCTTTAACTGCTTGAGGACATCCTCGGAGGCATTTATTTGACCATAATCAATATTTTGAATAGGACAGGACCCGATGCATTTCTTTTCCGTATAATATTGACAGGTTAAACATTCCTTGGATTTGTAGGCCGGGTCTCGAAAAATTGTCCACGCTTTATCATCGTGCCAAATTTTTAAAAAGTCGTTGACGCAATCTATTGAAAACTTTCCGGCCATAAAGGGATTACGAATGTTGGGGTCAGCATCCAAATCGCTGGCCGGAGAATAGGAGCACCCGTACATGAGAAATTGTTTATTCTTTGCATCATAATCCAAATTCGTCGCCTCGCGCCCAGCCGCACAGGCGGAGAGCTTTTTCACCACGGGATCATTGTAAAAGTGCTCTCCAAAATCCGTCGTCAATGTGGTTGTCATGCGGATTTTCAATTTTTTCATTACCCGAACCATTTCGCCAATGGCCCATTTAAATTCCGCAGAACTCATGATCTCGTTTTTTATCGACAAATTGCGAACTTGAGGCCTTAATGGAATGAAAGTTATGCTTTCCGCTCCCAGTTCTTTGACTATTCGGCCCAAGGGCTCAATTTGATTCATGTTCGCCCGGGTTAAGACGGTCGTTAAGCGCAGCCTCATCTCAGGATTTACGGACCGAAGAAGGCGAAGGTTCCTGATTATGGTATTAAAGGTTGACGGACGATACTTATTATGAGCTTCTTCATCTCCATCCAAGGAGCAAATGGTCCAACAATTTCTATTCGCAATTTCCATCAATTTCTGTTCAGGCATCACGCCATTGGTGGCGACCGAAACATAAACCCCCTGCTCCTGAAAGGCATCCAGGATGCGAAAAAAATCAGGATGCGTGGTGGGCTCGCCCCCGGTCAAACGCACTTCCACCAATCCATTTTGACCTAAAAATGAAGCCATTTCCAAAACGGCCTGTGTGGGGACGTGAGCAAGTCCGATTTCGGACTTAATAAAGCAATAGGAGCATTTAAGGTTGCAATTGCGGGTAATCTGAAAATAGACTCTTCTTGGAAACCGGGTATGGTTTTTGCGGGTTTTACCGATGAATACGGAATCGCCTTCCGTTGTTTCAACACGGGTTATAAATTCTCCGTTTTCATACGCTGTTGTTCCACCTAATAATGATTTAACAAATTCCTCCTTATCAATGGCCGAGAGGCGCCCTGTGGCGCTGTCAAAGCGAGAAAACTCCCCGAACTCCGGATCTTCCTGATATAACCGATACATGCGATCGCCTCTATGTTTTAAAGAGTCGTTTGTCTAAGTTGATGTTCGCTGGTTTGCCGTTGCCCGTTAAGAGGTTGGCGATTCGAGCAGTTGAGGCAGGGCAGAGCCTCGGCCTGGGCAAAACCCGAGTAGTCGTTTAGAAGCTCCGCCTTACGAAGTGCACGATATTTCTCATTATGCCAGATCTCGGATATGGAGTGCTTTTTGACATCTCCCATGACCACGCCGGGGTGAAGAGATTCTTTAAACAGTTCATTAAAGCAAACAACGGCGTCACCGGTTATGCCTATGTTAAACCTTGCCCAGTGCACCAGGCAAGGTTGATGTTCCAAGCTGCCGGAGCCGCTATTGCACAGTTTTGGAATGCAATCGTTATATGTGTGGTAAGAGCGGATAAAGGCGTCATGCACCAAGCCGCTGGACTTCCAGAATGAAACGAATGCTTCATCCAACACAGGGTCTTGCGATTGAACCCGGCTGACGATAAGCCTGTTGGATCCCCGTTTTGAAATCCGCTTGTGAATATATCCGATGTTTTCACAAACCAGCTCAAAAGCGTCAATTCCCTTGGTTTCCAGATAATTCCCGGAATCAATGCTATTGACGGAAACTTCGACTATACTGGCGTAATCGCAAATGGCGTCCAGATAATCCCTCCTATTGGTGACGCCGCAAGTGAACAACCAAGGCCGGGCGTTATTTTTGTGCGCAATTTGAAGAGCTTCCGGCAACCCGGGCCACAAGACCGGTTCCCCCACCGAATGAATGCGCAAACTGGCCCAGTCATGACACCCTGTTTCAGCAGCTATTTTTTCAAATAGGCCCAGGTCAATCGCCCTTGCGCCGAAACGCATTGTCCGGTTTTCGGCCGGGGTGCTTCCCACCGGGCAGTGGGAGCAGTTGCATGGACAGGCTCCCCGGAAAACCTCAACATTGACAATATTGGGAAATATATGAGTCTGCTTTGTTGGAAAGCCTAAACACTTCCATTGCTCCTGCGTGTCTTTCATTTTAAGCCTCTCCACCATATGAAACAGATATGCCGATTCAGATAAAAATTTAGGGTGCGCTTTTGGGAAATGAGTAAAAACCGTTTTCGGAGCGAACCTCGGCGTTCTCGTAGGGTGCGTTTCTCTCGTGATTTCCGATAAGCAACTTGCCGTTACTATCACCTATAGACAACCAGCCGCTTCTTTGACCTATAACTTGCGTCTTCCGGTCAGATGGAAAGCAGCGGAAGCCTTTCCGCTTTCCCTTGAAATATGAGTCGACCTTATGGGCAAACCAGGCTCTGTAACCAAGACACTCCTCACCGAACTCGCTTAACAGAGCCAGCTTACAAGATTCTATTTCTTTAACGCATGAAAAAACGCCTCTTGCGCCGAGATGTGTTTTATAAAGTCCCGAGTCGCGCAGCTCCTGGCGTTTAAGACTGCCGACATGCAGCACCATGACTGCAGGCTCAAGTTGCTTAAATACGCCCCCAAGACTCTGGCTCACCACCTTTCCGGAAGAATCTTTAGAAGAATCATACCACCCGGTGTCTGACGTTATTCCAATATCAGGATAGCCGCGCGGAAACCTAAATACCAATCCGACGCCGTCTCCAAACCCATGCTTATCGCCATGCTTGGTTAACGTGGCAAATATATCTAGTTTACCGCCTTTTGAGTGAATAGTATGCTTGCGGCCCATTTCCTCATCCACATCCGTCAACGGTTGTATTCTGCCATAGTATGAAAAGTCCACAATGGACCGGGCATACATGTCAAAAACACCCTGGCTTAAATAAAAATCAACCTTATTGTCGGATCCTTTTAGCGTTTTATATAAAAGATTCAGCAAGGGGCCAAAAGTGGCGACGTGATCATAATGATCATGGGTGACTATTATTTGGGTGATCTGCGAGGGGTGCAATCCGGATTCATAAAAATGCTTGATGAAATCAAATCCTGGATCAATGACTATGCCCAAATCCTTCCACTGCAAAAAATAACCGCCGCCCCCTCCTTGATTTTGCTTGATTGTTTCAGGGAGTAAAGGCGTGTAAGACCCCCAATCCCGCAGGACAAAAAATTTCCATTCATTCGGCGTTTTTATATTTTTTGAATTGGGTTTTGATTTGGCGTTTATGGCAGCATTAAACTGTTTGTCAGCCTTTTCTATTGCTTGTATGTTTTCCAAATAATCATGGGCGTCCTCGCCGGCAACAAAAAATAGCCAATCACGGCTATCTTTTAACTGTTGTATAACCCTTTCGATCGCCCCAAGTTTAGGGTAAGTACCTTCTTCATGTATGCTATTTCTTAATAATAACGAATTCGGATGGAGCGTCCCATCAAGTTCATTTTGAAGAAGATCCTGAATCCACTCGGCAAGTATGTATATGGATGTATATTCAATTTTACTTGGTATACTTGCATCTGCTTTCGAGTTGTCATTTTTCTTTGATTTGTTATTATTGTATTTATTTATAGCATTTTTTGCAAAATCAGATCTTTCTTTTATACGACCACGGAGAGTAACTATCAAATCTTTGCCGCCCTTAGAGCGCCACGCGCCCCATTTGCTGCTTATCTGGAATTTTGAAGATTCTTCCTTATTTTTTAGTGAGGGTTCCTCACTATTTATTTGTGAAGTTTTTTCAACATAATCTAATACTTGTCTAACCAATTCGGCCCACTCTGCATGCACGACGGCTGCAAAAAAAAGGAGATTCTCATCCTCGACCTCTGCGTAATTCGGAGAGCCTTCGAGGTTTCCAAATTGGCTCCAAACGCTTAGCCAAAAGAACTCGTCGGCCAACCCAAAGGTTTGGATAAAATCCTTTACAATGTCCCCATTATGATTTTTTTCCCTGAGGGCTGTTTGAATCGCCTCATTTATTAGCTTTTCCCCCCTGAGCTTTAATGTGTAGGCGATCCCGTAATAAACAAGTCCGTTGTTTTCTGGCTCTTTATCCAGGATGATGTTTAGAATGGTTTCCGCAAGTTCAGCTGGATTTCGCTCTGCATCCAGAACTTTAATCAACTCATTAATCATGCCCCCTCCCCCTTAAACAATTCTACAAAGATTACGGAATCAAAACTTGTTTGAACGCAAACTTGGCATCAAGTCCGAATCGCATTGTCTTACTTGTAAACGGCTCAACATGAGGCTCTTGTCACATTAATTCGGAGCCCTTTCCCAAAGCAAAGGAGCCTTGCGAATTTGGGTTATCGAAAAAAGCGGCATTTCGCACACAATAAGGATCCGTCCCTTCCAGGCTTCCGGTAATTGCATAAGCCGATACAGGGCAGCCTCCATTGCAGCGGCGAATATAAAACAGACAATTCTTGCAGCCATCATGACTAAGAGCCCTTGCCTTTAAAAACAATTGCGATTCATGCCATAATTTCAATATGTCTGATTTGGAACCATCAGAATTGATCCAATAGTCATGGTCGAGACCGGAAAGATAGTTGCACAGCGTAATCCTGCCGTCAGACAGGATTCCAAAACCCATTCCTCCTAAAGCGCAACTGGAGTTATCAAAAGGAAAAGGCTTGCTTCCCGGGTTGAACTCATTTTCGCAGAATACATCGTAATTGACTCTTATTCGGCCTCCCATCAAGCCGAACTCTTTTCGCAGTTGATTTATCCAGCGCGCCGCCTCCAGAACCTCCATGGGGCTTAGCATTTGCTTATGGTCTGCACGCCCGACGGGTCTAAGCAGGCCGATGCTCAGACTGCATTCCAACTGAGCAGCCAACTCGACCATATGCTCCAGGCAATGCTGATTGGCTTTCATCAGGACCATGTTTATGGTGATGTGCTCGGGATGAGAAGACTTGCAGCCAGTCAAGATTTTCAGCGCAGAGACGATTTTTTGATATGCACCTTTTCCTCTTATATTGTCATTGGCGCTTTCATCGCCGTCCAAGCTGACTCTAATGTCATTAACGCCCAAGTCAACTGCTTTCACAAGAATTTCCATGGAGGAAAGCCCGTTGGTATTTAATGACGGTATCATGCCCTGGCCAACAATCACTTTAACAATATCGAGGAAGTCTTCACGGACAGTAGGCTCTCCGCCGGTCAGGCGAATATAGTAGGTCCCCAGGGAGGCAAGGTTTTGAAGCATTTTGGAAAGCTCGGAAAACGACATCTCCTCCGCTTTGTCCGGTTGGGAAAACTTGGCGTAGCAATGCGCGCACGACAATTGGCAGCGCTTGGTCAATTCAAGGAAAATTTTCCCCGGAGTTGCAAGAGCGTTTGAAGGCAAAGGATATCCTATCTGTTCCACATTGATCTTTCTGACGCATTTTCCGTTGAGAGCCATGTCGTCAAAATTATCGGAGGCAGCGGCATATTGATTTTTATCCAGCATTTCAATCTTCTGAGCGATAGTATCAATAATAATCCCGCCAAAATGCTCTTTTCGGAGAATATGCATAACCTCGATCCTTTACCCTAAAACGCCGTTTTCAAAAATCCTCATTGTATGACGCCATTTTTCAACCGGACAGCCCTTTTTTGCGCCGGCTTACCGCGGCGGTAATAAATCAGACAAACCCTTTATGGTGCATGGGGCTTTTTAAATACTCAATGATTTCATTGTACTTGCTTAAAGGGTGCGTGCAATGTTTGGCGCACGCGAACTTTTTAATCCGTGTTAGAATTTCTTGTCTTTCCTGTCCTTCAAGGATCATCTTGAGAGTTCTTCCCTGCTCATAATTGATCCGTCCAATGCGCCACTTTTGTATTGAACGAAGATTGCAGCAAGGATAAACGTCGCCTTCTGCTGTAATCACAGACAGCAAGGGAGAGGCCAGGCATCTTCCCGTGACGTGCTCAATGCCATTTGCATTTTTCATAATATAGGAGCCTCGCCTGGGAGAATTTCCTTTATAAGCGTTTAAATATTTTGCATCCTGATCTGATATCCAGTGATCAACCAGAATCTTCATGTCGCCAGTGTACCCATTGGCGGCGTCGACGAACTGTTTGCGCAATTTGAACGATTCCAGGGGACTGTTTGTGGCCTGGGCGCCGACCTCTTCAAAAAATGGGGGGCGAAAAAGAATGTAATCGGACTTTACCTGCTCGCCAAGTTTTAACGCCGCATCCACTAAATCGATCATCCCAAAATCCATTGCAAACGATAAACCGACAATGGGATGCCTTTGATTGGATTTATTTCTAATCTCAAGTAATTTTTTCGCGCCTCCTACAACGTGCTCAAAATCGTCTGAGCCATGAACATATCGGTGGGACGACGGCGTGGGACCATCTATGCTGACCCTGACATAGTCGGCGTAAGACGCCAATACGTCCGCAATTCCGTTTATCCTGGAACCGTTTGTTACAACTCCCACTTCGAACTTGCATTTTGATGCAGTTTCCAATAAACGAGAGAACTCTGGATGCAAAGTCGGCTCTCCGCCTCCTTTGAACACCACACCGGCAACGCCAATTTCCTCAAATTCGCCAAAGAGCCGCTCCGCAAAGTTTAGAGAAATGCAGCTTTGCCCGTGATACGGATCAACGCACCAACGGCATTTATGATTGCAATAATTAACAGGATCAAGCTCGACCGTAACTGGAAAAATATCCTGGCCAGCGGCAAGCGCTTCTAGCTTGGGAAGAATCGAGACAAACTTATATGGATTCAACTCGATATCTGTAATTGAACTTCCAAACTGCATGCCGACAACCCTCTACTTTGCGATTTTGCTATTTATGCTATCAATTACTCCACCATTACGTAGGATTTGCTCCGCCCGAGTCCTCCATCTTTTTACATCATTTACTCCAAAATTTTTATGCTCCAAAGCAAAACAAGACCGGCCGTTCACTCCAATCTGGACATAATCTCTAAAGTTCCGATTAATAATTTTGTATCCAAAGGAGGTCGGGCGCTTTGCGATTTCTGTGCCGGGGTAAGGAATCAAAGGATAGACCGAAAACTCGCTAAGACCAAGGTTGGTTGCTTTTAAAAAGTACTCATCAATATTTTGATCATTATCATACGGAAGTCCTACCATAAAAAAAGAACGGACCACAATGTCGGCTTCAGCGGCGTACTGCACCCGCCACTCTTGCCCAATTTGTCCTCCCTTATTGAGAATTTTTAAATTCTGAGGATTTAATGATTCAAGGCCTACAGACATATGCACGCATCCGGCCCGCTTCAAAGAAAGGCAGTTTTTTTCCGTCAGGTGGCTCACTCGACCGAAAATCCGAAAAGAAATATCCAACCCTGTTAATCTATCCAATACTTCATCCAAATTAGGATGTTCTGTGAAACAATCATCATTAAAACGGAAGAACCTGCATTGATCCCTAAGAGCCTCAACTTCTTTCGCAATGCTTAGCGGGCTTCTAAAAGCTACCCGCCTTGCCCCGCCCCCCATTACCACACTATTACAAAAGGCGCATCTGTGCGGACAACCGCGAGAAGCAAGGAGAGATATAACGCTTTCATTAAGAAGTTTTCGCGAATATCCACTATTGTTCACAAGATCTCGTGCAGGAAATGAAAGGGTGTCAATATCTTCAACATGAGTCCCTTGTAGTACGCCAGCCTTGGGAGTTCCATCAATATAACTATCCAAACAACTGATCATGGCATTTTCGCCTTCTCCAACCACAACTAAATCAACTCCTAAATCGTGTAGAGTTAGCTCAGGAAGAGCTGATGGGTTTGCTCCTCCCACGACAATATAAGAAGATGACCACGTATTGCGAATCCAATCCACAATATGCTTAGCATATTCATGCGTTGTACAGTGGATACCGATGCCATAAACGTCTGCCTTGGGAATACTTTCTATTTTTTTATCAATATCTTGCCTATCGCTACATCCCGACATATCAAAAACGCCAATTTGTTTGAACCCCGCATCCCTAACAGCAGCTGCAATATATAGTAATCCTAAGGGGGGCTCTAAATGGTCGTCATTTACGCATAATGATGGCGGATTAATTAACACAACAGTAAGTGTTTCTCGCGATAAAGACATAAGTTATTTCCGATTGGTTCATTTTAAACGTATGAAATAAATCATACTCCATAGGAATCTTTTGTCAAACAATTACTTTGAACAATTACTTTGAATTGTGTCATCATGCAGATTCAATTATTTCGGAGGCTTTGAAAAAGGCGATTTTCAGACGATTGAAATGAATGGGAAGGATAGGGTTTCCAATAATCAGTAAAAAAAATTAGCGGAACTGATTCTCCACATTAACCAACAGCTTGAAAAAACTCACCCCCCAGCGAGAAGAACGCACCTTAAATTGATCCTATCAGCGTTTACATACAACCCATCGACTGAACCGCATCCTGGCCCCACGATCAAGGGCCAGGGGGGGATTTAGACCAGAAACTATTCAACCAGTGTTACCAACGAAAGAGCAGCCTATTTCTTGGGAGTCTTCTTATCAGTCGCCTTTTTATTCTTCCTTGCAGCAACCAACTTATCGGCCAAGCCTTTTTCTTTGGCTACCTTGGCGCGATCCGCAGAAAGAGACTTGCAAGATAGAGGCTGACGCTTCTTCATACCGTATTTGGCCCGGTACTCATTAGCCGTCATACCATGCTGTTCCAGGTGTTTATTAGTCAGCATTTTGAACTCAGCCCCGCACTCAAGACAGACCACAGACTTTTGGCGAATGGACCGTAAAGGAGCCTCCCTCAGTTTTAGCAGTTTCTCAGGAACTTCTTCAGCCGGTTCCGTTTCAACTTCGGGTGTTTCTCCCGCTTCCTCCATTGCTTTGATGGAGGCCAATGTTTGATATGCCTTGGTTAAGGCCTCTGCCATTTCTTCTGGGGTCATTTTGGCATGGGAAGCCTGGGCGGTAACCATTTCAGCGGCGAGTTCATAAAGTGATCTGGACATGGAAGGTCTCCTTTTAATTATCTGGGGTGGATGATTTGCTCTTCAATTCATTATCTATCACACCTTTGGTCATGGAAACCAATTCTTTTATTGCAGCGACAATTATTGAAGGATCCAACGTCTTGGAAATTGGAGCCGTCAATCTACCTCGTTTACGAGAGTATTTGTCATCCCAGGAAATTTGATACTTCCCTTGTAGTAGAGTCCCATCAAATTTCTTTAGATGTTCCCCCAGAAACGCAACATCATCAGATTCAAGATGCAGATCCACTTTGATCATGTCATTTTGGAACAATAATTCATAATGAACTCCATCCGGCCAGTTGACCGGCTTTACCTTGCGATATGTTATGCCTCCACCCAACAATGTCATGCCAGTGACGGGATGTTTTTCATAATATTCGATCACAGTTGCAAAATGGGGATCGATGGACTTCTTCGCCCGAGTGGTAATGCTTTTCTTCACTTCAACGCCGAAGATCTTGGGAATTACAATTTCATATTCTTCGTGTTTGTAAAATTTGAATTCCACCCCATAGATGCCGAACTGGCTGTTCTGATTGACATATAGAATCAAATCTTTTAGCCGGTCTCCAATGGAATCCATCAGGATAACAAACTTGATAACTCCAGCCTGGAGGTTCTGACTCATCCGTTCAATGATGCTGTCTGTCTGGGCGAATTCAATTCCAAAGAAATCGGCGACTTTTTCTTGAAAGTCCATGCCATGGGTTTTCTGGGTTTCTCTATCAAGGACGCTTAGGAATTGGGCGAAATCGGTGGTATGTTTCCACAATGCGGCGCCATAATCCAGAGCCTGAGCGATGACCGTTCGTTTGTCTGGGTTCTTCCAAAGTTTGGTCTCAATTACGTAGAGATCACCATCTTCATCGATTCCTAAAGCATCTATGGGACCTGAATTTGTGGACAGTTCCCTAACAGCTACGTAGAGGCGCTTGTTTTCCTGCAACTCATAGACAGGGATGGATTCGGGATTTCGATGAATATACTCCTGTAGCGAGTCTTCATATTCAAAAGGCGACTGATTGATGACCTGGGCGTTTTGCCCGTGTTTGGAAATAATTATCGGCATCATTGACTCCTGGCTATGTAGAGGAATTTTCAGTTTTGAAATATCATGAGACCGCAATTGAAGCAAGTACGGTCCTCATCAATGGATCTTGAAAAAAATGAGCTTACCAGATCATCGTTTCATTAGACGATACAATTTTTAAAAAAGGGAGGTAGAAGACAGATCTGGTTCATTTGACATAAGTAGGTAGACTGAGATGAATGTCACAGTTATTCAAATTCATATACTCATATACAAAGCACTATGTATACACAATGCTATTAATATCTCTCTCTTCCTTTGTAAATCCCTATTATATGGCCAAAAAAATAATTTTGTGGTCTATATCCCGCCTCTACATCTCAAGGTCTACAATCGAAAGCCTACAGGCCTCTATTATCCAGGAATTAACTCGGCAGATAGCGACTTCTTCTGCGCCATCATCCCGCCCGGTAGATCATTTTTTATATAGAAATTTTTTAAATGTAACCTTGCGGGCGTCTCCAGCCGGAAGGAGTTTCTATTATGATCATCGAAAATATCGACCTGACAAAATACGTCAACAACAATCTTGTCCCTCCACCAGAGGGCGTCTACAATGTAGAATGCACCAGAGTAGAAAGATACACTGCCAAAAGCAGCCGCAAACCTATGCTTCAATTCATATGGATGGTTCTGGATGGAAAATTCACCGGAAGATACTTCACCACCAGGATAGCTCTTGAAGGTGACGGTCCGCTCTCCGTCCTGGCCAGTCTTTTCCTTACCCTGGGAGTTCCATTACAGAAAGAACTCGATACAGATCCTTTGATTGGGAAAAAGTGCCGAGTGGTTCTGGTCAAAAATGATTCCAACATGCTTTCTTGCGACGGATATATGCCTTATGAAGAAGACAGCGGACTATTATAAGGACCAGGAAGACGATCAGGATCGCCAGGTGGAACACCCTCGATCAGGCCCCAGCGCCTTCGTTCCCGATCTTGACTGCATCCCTGATTTCAAAACATTACCCTATTGGCTCGTTGAAATATTGGACCTCATTGCATAGAAATATTGATGATGAAAGGAGGGACAACATGAAAAACGTCATATTCCTGGATCATCGAACAAAGCAGCAAATAAACGAAATGCCCGATCAGTGGCCTGAAGAAGACCTTGCTGTCGGGCATCGAATTCACAAACACACATTTTTAAAAGGCTGGAGATGCCTGAAAATTACCAGAGTGGACTACGAAGCGGATCTAATCCGGGTTTTCGTAAAGAAGACTCTGTAGTGACCGGCCTGATTTTGGCCCATTGCCCACAACTCGCTTCCCCAATGATTTGGCGTATTCGGCAGGTGGATCATTTCCTGGTACACCGGGATTAAGCCTGCCGAATCTCCATTTCCCATTTTTTTATGGGTGGTTTTCATGGGTGACAGGCATGCGTTTTTTCAATGCGCATCCGATGCGTTTTTAGGGCAAAGATCGTTTCTCTTTTTATGCCCCGCGCAGAAGGATGTGTATAAATGGTTAGCACAATGAAACCTGAGTATTCTTTCCAAGGGGTTGAATATTTACCTGTTCGGCCATTTTATTAGCAATGACTTGTACTTTCACAATGGCGAACCCTATGGAGCAACGTAACCGTCTAAACAACCGCAACCACTTCAAATTAATTGAGGGCTGAAATTTTTTGCCAAGAGCTGTTTATCAGAGTATCCTGACTATTAGCGCCCTTGTTTTCATATAATGCATGGTATATCCAGGAATCACGAAGTGAGTCCTTAATATATTTCTCAACCAGCGGATTTTTGGCCATTTCCTGAATAGAGGCAAGTAAGGCGCTCCGGTCTCTGGGCCATTTGTCACCGGCGTATCTGAAATAATCTATTGCTTTTTGTTCATGAGGGGCCGCATCCCAAACAGATTTTCCTCTTGCAAGATCCTTTTCATAATCACCCATCTCTTTATAATGCATAGCAATAAATACGCGATCCTCAAACCTGCATCCCCAGTCACCTTTTGTTACAAATTCATGACGTTCATCAATAGACCCATCTCTTTCAATAGATTTATATTTTTTAAAACAATCCCATGAAATAATAGAATAGGAAGATAGTTTTTCATGTTGATTTCTTAGTGATCCATCTTTTTCCAGCAAAGATTCATACAGGTTCCTACATTCCTCATAGGATTTCTCGTAAACATTGCAATGAGAGTATATTGGTCCAGACAATCTCTGAGCCAAAAATGAGGCTTGATTTTCGAACAACCGTTTCGCCTCATACATGACACTTCTATGATATGACTTGATAAATTGTTTATAGATATTAATAACTTCGTCAGACAATTCATGCGAAACATATTTTTTTAACAAGGGCTCCAAATCAGCGCTTTCAAAAGCCACTATTGTTGCTGGGGCGGCCCTCATAGGATTATGCTCGGCTATGAGGTTCTCCATAATCTCTACATTCTTTGCAATATCGACATATTGCTGTAGATTCCATACGGAAATGATTTCCGAATCCAGTCCTAAAGATTTTCTTCCTTTTTCTAAGCCCGAGGAAGATTCCATAACTTCTTTAAAAATCTTCCATTGGTCGTCTAAAGAGGAAAGTTTCTTCGTTTGAGAGCTGTCAAGATATTCCAGGTATCTCTTAGATTTTAGTATTAAAAGGATAGCTTCAAAATCCTCTCCTCGGCGCAGAAGTCTTCTTGAACATCCCTCTATTTTCTGCGCTGGACTGGCAGATTTGCTGAAATACAGCCAATTATGTAAATCTTCCATGGCTGCATTACAGTTAAAATGCAATTTGCGGACAACGGAACGTTTAACGTCACTCCAAAACCGTGCGCTGCTTGGCGGTTGCTCAGGGAACTGATCAAAAGCGTCCAGAAATTCAATGAATGGATCTTTTTCAGAAACGCAAGAAGAGGAGAGGTCCATGGATACATAAACCTGCAACAAGCTCAGGCAATTTTCATATTCAGGTTCTACCTTGAATAGAGACTGCATATCCTCCGTTCTTTCAGTCCATAGTTCTAAGTCTGAAAGCCTAAGAGATCTTTCCTGACTCGCTCCGGCAGATAGCGCTTCGTCAATTTCAGCCGCTAAGCCCCACATGCCGGCCGTTTTGTCGATTTCTCGCCACTGAGGAAGATTATGGAACTTCACAAGATTTGTTTTGCTAATAATTTTGAGACATTCAACAGCTCTTTTATAACAAGCAGCCTTCTCCACGGATGAGTTAGCGGTTTTAGCCCTTGCATCCAAATTATAATATTCATGGATGGTAGCAAATATTCTCTTCAAGGGCTGGACGTCTACGCCAATCCTTTCCAATTCTTCCAGGTCGTTAATTGCTGGTTGTATGTATTCTTTCGTAACATTTCCGTCCGCGAAAATTTCATTTAAAAGCCTGGAATAACGACATATATTTTCTATTCTATCGACATCAAAATGGAAAACATCAGCCCAAAAAGGCTCTATTTCCGGACAAGGCATTGTCCAGGGAGCGTTCATGAACTTTTCCGCCTTGTTCTGAAGGTGGGCGTTTTCATTTTTCAGTTGATCTGCTTTTTGGGGAGATATATACTCAAGACGTTTGAAGGCCCTGTCAGCGACCTCTTTGTTATCCATGATTCCATAATACAGACTGTAATACAGCCACAAAGAATACGCCTGGGAGTCAGACGGGTTATACAGGTCCTTTAGTTGAACCATCAAATTCCGGGCTTTAACTGAATTTCCTTCTTTGTTATATGCGTCTACAAGATAGATGGCGCAATACGACCTCGTTTTGTTTTGATTCATAAAGGCTTCCGCTGCGTCTATATCGGCGGCTTTGATTTTCATTTCTAATATTTCGCATGGAGAAGCGAAGATGGGCTTCAACTGGATAACAAAAAAAAGGCATATTACTCCAATCACAAAAACTATCCTTGCAGGGTCAATAACAACCAACCTACGCGGATATTTGTGAAGAATTTGTTTCACTACTTCCTCCAGATTGATTTATTTTATTGCCAAATTCTCAAGGATTAACAATAGAGCATGGCGGTGAAACAAGCAATGGACATCTAACTCTTATTCATTTACGGCTTTCATTGCTTCAAAATATTTCTTCATTTCCTTAGCAAGGTTATCCATCTCATCTGAATAACTATATTTTTTATAGGGGGTATGTATTGTTACAATAGCTTTGTCATATTTTCCCATTTTTTCATAACCCAATGCAAGTACATAAGAACGGATGAATTCAGCCTCAGACATCCTATTAGGGTTGCCTTGCCCACTACTAACAGGCTTGGCATTACCGTTTTCGCCTTTTTCATACCTATAAAATGTATCCAGTCCCATTTGCAAATTATCCAGGTGTTCGTTAACAGAAAAATCGTTGTCTAATAGATACCTAACTGCCTTTTTTAACTCATTTCTTGGGTCATAACTTTTGCCGCTTTGAATATTGTCGTTTCCTCCCTCTAACAGATTATGAACCAGAGAAAAATATGAATTCTCTTTTGCGACAGCAATTGCCTTTTCCTGTAAACCTTTCCTTAATTTTTCGATTTCTTGTTTATTAGTTATATATTGCGTGGGCTCACCACTATCGTCACCTGTTGAAGAAGTTAGCTTCTTATATAGCCAACTTTCTTTTGTTAAATAATCTTCTTCTAATATAGAGTCATCTGTTCTACTATTCCCTTTGTATTTTTTAAAAATATCGCCAGCTTTAGCGAAAATTTCTTCCTGATCCTTTTTCTCGGCCCATCGATCATCTCCGGCACTGTTAAGCATTTTTAAAGCAGTACCAAGGGCTTTGGGAGTTTCATTATTAAGCCATATATTTGCCATAAGCATATAGTAATTAACTATTACAGGCTTAATATTTTTGTTTTGCTTGAATTCAGTAAGAAGAAGCTTTTCAGCGTCCAAATATTTGAAATCCTGCATAAAATTACTATATTTATCACAAAGATCATTGGAATGAATGTCTCCACAATATGAACTTCGTAAACTTGCAATTTTAATTTGATCCATCAGTGATTTTGCTCTTTTGATAATTTGGCTTTGGTCATTTTCACTTAACTTACTCTCCTTTACATAGTTTATAAGATCTGTAAGTTTATTTTTTGCGTTGTCATAGTCGTGCTCGTATAGTAAGCGCTCAGCCTCCTTAAGATTTTTCTTCGCCTCGACAATTACCTGGTCGCCAGGTTGGTTGCCTGTTTGTAAACTTTTTATTTTAGCAAGGAGTTCTTTGATCTCCTTTTCGGCACTTTGCTTACCTTGTTCATGATCAGAATCCAAGTCTTTAAAGCATTGAAGAGCAAATTGTATTTCCTTTTTTGCTTCCTCATACTGTTCGTTAGATATGTACCGCTTTACACCTTCTATGAGTTTATTACATTCAGAAATAGCAGTGCTATCTAATATTTTTTTAGCAATGTCGCGTTCCTCTGATGATTTCTTGCCAAAATATAATTTATTCTCACCAATATCCAAAAAGTTTTTGACGTCTGGATCCATATAAAACTGCAATTCATTTATATTCATACTATTTTGTGTTAAGTTTTGTAATAATTCTTTTTTCCTTAAAGCATATACATAGAGCTTAATTTCGGGACTTGCAGACGAGATTTCATTTTCGTTAGAAAAATTTTTTTTTATATTTTGGTATTTATGCCCAAAAGATTTGTAGATATTACCGTCAATACGTTTGGTAAGGAAGTCAAGACCTTCGTCAATCTTCTCATTCTTATAAAAGTTCCATGTCATAATCATTACATGTTCGTGGAACTTGGAGAAAAACTCACTATACTCTTTATCCCAGTCAGGATAATTCTCAAAATTGGTTTGATTATCGTTATAACTGTTAATAATTTTTCCCCTTAACGCTTCGAACTCAGGAATAAGCTCTTTACTTGCTTTGCCTTCATCATTTTGAACGAGAACCTTCATTTCCTCTAAATATGTATGAATTTCAAGGTTACCCTGTAAACCTCGTGACGAAATTATTTTTGTATTAAGTTTACCCAGTAGTGTCTTCTTTTTTTCATTATCTTGTTCCTTATTGAACAAATCCAGGTATTCTTTTTGTTGGACCAAATAGGCCACAGTGTTTCTATCTTCGTCAGATAAGTATTTATAATATTGCGCCCCCTTTTCTACATACTTAAGGTACTCGTCAAAATCGTTGCCATCTTTGACTAAATAGCCCGTGTTTTTTAATGCACAACAGGGCTTATTATCTTCAAGCCAGCCCCTCAAACAAATGACGGTGGTTGCAGACATCTTTTTCAAATCAGCAATAATTTCTTCATAAGACGTTTGAAAAACCTCCTTTTTATATACCTCTTGATGCGAATTAAACTTGTTCAAAAATTCTATTCTGGAATCGTTAACGCCTAGATAATGGTTCATTATGCTATGTGCACTCACATACTTTTCAACGAGCTCTAAGGAGTTCATATATTTGGAATCTGGTTTATAATTTGAGGCCAAAGACTGAGCCTTGTTACGCCATTTTTTAACTGCAGCCGAATCCGGAAGCCCCTTAGAGAAACCTTTTGTAATTGCAACAGTAAGGTCCCATTTTTTGATATTTAAATCAATCTCACTCCCTATGTTTGGTTTTTTTACATCATAGTGAAGGCCTGAAAAAGCCCTACTTGCGTCTTTGGCCGCGTTCCACTCATTCAGTATTTCTGAAGGTTCTTTACCACTCCCTTGCGATTGCATCTTTTTCGCATGATTGAATTTTTCGTAAAATTTTTTTACCTTCTTAAAATCATTCAAACGTGCGCCCACTTCAACACCGTCTGTTTTTAGTTTGGTCAAGACATCAATAGTTTTTGTTAAGTTGGTCTGGCTATAATCATTACTTCTTATGTAATTTTTGTATAGCTGAACATTTCTATCTATATTGTTAATTCTTTCTGAATTGATTTCATCAAATAAAACTGTTGATAAATAGGGGACTTCAGGTTTGGATTTTTCAAAAGGATTCTTACAATAGGCCATAATTTTTTTTGCTTCCGCCGATAATTCTTTTTTGAGATTATTTGCTTCCGGTTGAAACCCATAATTCAGATTTTTCCAGTAGGAATCTGTGTCCGACTCATCCACCACACCAAGCAGCAACGAATAATACAACCAATATTTATATGTTTCAGAAATATCTGAACGATAATAATTTTTATAATTTTCCAATAGTTCTTTGGCTTTTTGAGTATTGCCTTTCTCCACATATTTTTTTATGAGAAGTATTGCGCAATGATTACCATTGCGTTCCAACAATTGTTCAGCCCCTATTAAATCTCCCGCATTTATGTAATCATTCAAGTCCCAGCAATCCTGAGGGAGATCATCCTGGGCCAAACAAGCATTTACAAAGGTTATTAGTGCAAAAAACATTGAAAGAAGCAGAATGGCGGAACCGCGGTTAATCGTAGTTTTCATTTTTTAGCCTTTGTTTGCCATATAAAGAGTTTTAAACTCAAATAGTTCAGGCGCAAGCAGCGAAGACATGCACATCGAAACAAGTCGTGGTCCCAAAAATGACCTATTTCAAGAGTGCCCACCCCCTACAATCTTACTACAGAACAGCGTCAGACGACTCACAGTTTTGCATTAAAGACTCATCCATAAGCGCAGTCTTGTCAGAAAATGTTTCTTGAGATGCGCGTATTGGTTCGGGATTAAGCAACGCAGCCTTTAGTTCCGGGCTAAAACTGTTGGTTTCAACAAGTATCTCAATCCATGCAGTGTAATCAGGATTCATGGTGCAACCATCTCCAGACATTGATCCGAACATCATTTCCAGGAACATTTCCCCCTTTAGTATATCGTCGTTGACTATTTGTGTATTTTCTGAATCTTTAAATGTTCCAGGACTGAACTCTTTTTCAATGAGACCGATATTTCTCATGGATCTCTGAGATCTACGCAGCATGGTTTGAGAAGTCTCTGGGTTGAAATAAACCTCATCCTTTAAGCCTTTCCACAGCCTTCTAACTTCATAAATATTTTCATTTTTTGCAAACTTTTCGGATGAAAAAGTTAATAGCGCCATAAGGAAGTTGCTTGATGTAGGGGCAAGTTTAACAGCCTCGCCATGAAGGCTGGACATTGCAATAAACCGGCTGAATTTTTCATTCCAAATATTGCGGTTTGCAAGGGGATCGAGTTCCAGTAACAACCCTTGCTTATCTACAGATTGGTCAAATTTTTTGACCAAATAGGAGTTCAGGAAAAATGAAAGAATTCCATCATCTTGTGGATAGACTTCTATAAGGTATTCTCCCGGCAGCAAGTACTCGTGTGGAATATCTGAAAAAACATGCTTCTTAGCTGTATATAATTCATTTAAATTGGAAGCCTTCTTGATGATCTTTAGATAAACATCGTTCGTAACAAGGCCTTTCAATTCCGACACATCAAATGAGAATGGAACTTTGACAAAAGCCTTCTTCGGTAAACGAATTTTTTCAACCCCCCTGCTTCTGATTTGTGCATTAGTCAATTTCAGCCCTTTTATCTCTCCTTCAAAAAAATCATCGTCAAGGGACCATCCATAAACAATTTTCGAGTCGCCTTCCGTGTAGACCTTGAGCTTGACCTTGCCCTTCTTTTTAGTGGGCCTAAACATTTTGATATCGCCTAAAGAACTATCCACTGGAGCGGCCCGAAAATCAAACCCCTGGGCAAGATCGTGCCCAATAAAATCTTGTATAATGACCTCTTTAAACTTCATGCTGGGCGGATAGTTTTCTTTAATGTCCGCCTTGAGTAAATCTTCCAACTTTCCCGCCGTCCATTTCATCATACTCCCTACCGAAGTTAACTCCTCCGGGGGGCAAACGTTTTTCATAGCTGGCGTAATAGAGCCCCCCTGCCTTTGGTCGGCCTTAGAGTATAAGGTAATCTTGGGCTTTGCAAATGGATTGTGTGTGTTGCCTCTGTCTATCCGGGCAAAATAGTCTGCATCATCAAGGACATTTTCGAGCGAAAGTCCGGACAAAGTATAATACACCTTCGCCTCGATGCGCCTTAAATGCCCAGCTTCAATTTCATCAGGAATGTGTTTCTTAAAGATTTTAGGCCCAACCCCTTCGTTGGCCAATAGGCGAGTTGAAAAAGCTACTTTGACTTTAAAATCCTTTTTGGTGGAAACAATGCATACTTCTTGTTTTTTATCTTTAACTTCAAGATTATTACAAAGGCAGTCTATGAGGCCTTCTGTATTTGGAATGGTACCTCCTGATATCCCGGACGCTGGAACTTTAATTGGAATCACCTCCAACCGAACTCTATTTCCATATTTGTCTTTCAGGCGAGCCAAACCGTCTTTTACAAGTTGCCTGTTGGTGCTGCAATTTTCAGGGATATCCCAATGATTCTTTTTACATTTAGTAACGTGATTTCGACTATATCGTATATCATCAAACAAGCTGTCTTTATTTGAATTGTAGCTTTCTGGCTTTTGGTTCCAGTCATGGAGATAGAATACAATCTTTCGATCTTCCTTTTCAGTGAGCCATGATTCCAAGCGGGTAAGATAGTTTATTAGATCGTCGTATTCCTTTTCTTCAAAATAAAAGGGCTTACGATTAACCTGATAATCAGGCTCCATGTCGCTGATAACTAAAATCTTGTCAATTTCATCAAAAATGTTCTTTTCTCTTAAATAATCTTCCGCCATTTTTAAACTGCCGTCAATCTTGGTGTAATTATCATTAAATGCAAATACTTTTTTTATTGTTTCCATTTTTTTACTTTTTGAACTTTTAATTATGGGGAATATATTCCTCTCTACATCACAATCCCCTACAGGGGCGAACCAAGTGGGCCCACTGATGACCGACATAATTGCCAGCAAGTTCTCCTGATAATTTTCACTCAATTCGGTCTTAATTGAACCCGAATTATCTAAAAACACTAATGTGTTAGCGCATGCAATCTTTGAGTAGAATATGGCCAGAGCAACGGCATACAATATGAAAAGAGTTTTCCTTATTGTTACATACATATTCCAACCTCTCCTTTTTCTTTAAGGGCCGCATGAATGCATCCCGGCCTATTTATATTATCGCACACATAGTACTTGGCATAAATACAACCACTATAGTCATCACCATTACTAAGGTTCCGCTCCATATTGTGATCAGGCTCCACACCTTGTAAAAACTTACCATAATAAGGATTCAACAGGGAGGGCTCCTCTTGTTCAGTTGCATTTTCATCAGAAGACAATTTAATGAGTTCGCTTTTTGACAGTTTTTCGTGGAGTAAAAACCCTTTAAACATAACTCTAAAGCTGTTGCACAGTCTGGTTATAAAACCTATATCATGACTCACCGCCAGAATAGAGGTATTGTATTGGATTGCAAAATTATCCAAAACAGTCACCAAAAGGTTTTCATTTTCCTGGTCAAGCCCTCGGGAAATTTCATCCAACAGAAGCAGCTTGGGCTCTTTAGCTGCGGCCGCATCATAGATATTCATAAACAACAGGGCTCGTAACAGGGAAAAACGGCGAGCTTGGCCCATTGAAAGAAGCGTCATCTGTTTTTTCCTGAATTCACATAGCTCTTTGCTACCAGAGAAAAGATTGAGATCGGAACCCAATTCCTCAAACTTTTTATCAAACAAATTTTTGGGAGCTTTTATTCTGCTTTGAATTCTATCCAGATTCTTCTTGACCGTTTCATTGGGGGCGAGTGCGCCGGTAGTGTCTTGAAACACCATTTGAATTCTA
This sequence comes from Desulfatibacillum aliphaticivorans DSM 15576, assembly GCF_000429905.1. Classification (NCBI taxonomy): domain Bacteria; kingdom Pseudomonadati; phylum Thermodesulfobacteriota; class Desulfobacteria; order Desulfobacterales; family Desulfatibacillaceae; genus Desulfatibacillum; species Desulfatibacillum aliphaticivorans. The sequence goes on from NZ_AUCT01000010.1 coordinate 29,866, forward strand.
CGACAGCGAGGCAGCATGGGTTGTGTTATGACTGGCTCCAAGCCGTCTCTGAAAGAAAACTCACTCAAAAGTCTTGATTTATAATCCGATTTACTAAATAAACTTCCGGCGATTCTTAACAATGTGGTTTTGCCAGACCCTGATTCACCAATCAACCCCAAACGCTGGCCATTTCGTAATTGTAGGTCATCCAGTTCCCAAAGACAGAAATCCTTGTTGCTGTTATAAACTGAGAAAGAACCATCGACTTTCAATCTATATATCACTGGATTTTGTTTAAATAAGTCACCGTCATCCAGGGTAGGGCAGTTTTTTGAACGGCCGCTTGGAAGGATCTCGCAGTCTTTATAGTCTTTTACGGCCTCCTTCTTCACCAGTCGCCCATGATCTATTTTATAATGCCTTAATTTTTTGGATTTTAACCATTCCCATTCCTTCCATTTATGGGTAACTAAAATCACCGTCCACTCAGGATCGTCAAAAAAATGTTCAATGGCCGTCACGGTAGCCCTGAATGATATACGGTCAATATCGGTTAATGGCTCGTCAAGAATTAAAATTCTTCGCTTTGATTTCTCGTGGTTGCGCTTGGCAAACATGAGAGATACCCGTTGGCACTCCCCCCCACTACAGTCTTTTGGCATTCTTGTGGCAATATATTGTTTATTCAGCAATAGTTCTCTATAGTCTTCATCACTACCAGGGCACTGCGCTTCTATTGCCCTATAGGGATGCAAACTGTTGACAGCGTCCTGAAATACCACCCTGCACGATTTATACATATTAGTTTGATTAATATAATCTTTGTATTGAAGCCAGGGCCCGGAACCTCCTTGCCGAAATTCTCCATTAACCATACTTGCAGGAGCTATTCCCAGTAAGGTTTTCAGGAAAAAGGATTTGCCTTCACCAGATCCCCCAGTAATCAAAACCTTGTCGCCTTGGTTAAGCACAAAACCCTTTCCCTTTTTATCGTGCGGATGCTCTTCATCGTTAGTGATGCTCAGCACGAAACCACTTCTTCTGGGAATCATTTCAAGTAGTCTAATATGTAATATTTCAGTCATCCCTTTGCAACTCGCTTAAATCAAAGAAAATGAAGGTTAATAGCAAAAGAAAAAATATTGCCATACTGTTCATTTTACGGTAATAGTTGACAATGCCATCATAAAATAAGGTCTCATGCTCAACCGGATGTAAGAAGTTATAAGAGGATGATTCCAGTTGTTTAGCCTTTTCTGAGTCCTTTTTATTTTTCTTTGCCTGAGACAAATAGTGTCTTAATTCCTTTCTTTGGTCTGGATCAATGATTGCATAATGGTGACGCAACATGAACGCGGCCTTGTTAGAGGCATTTTCATCCTCGAGAGTTTTAACCTCAAGCAGAAAATCTCGGAAATTCTTCCCCTCTCTATTCTGGGCCTTGGATAATGTATTCAGGTAATCAACTTGATTATAGTAGTATCCTCCTGTACAAAAAACAGAGTTCTCTTTTATTGGATCATTATATGGAGCAATAATGCTAAAAGAAAAATCTAGAATCATAATAAAAACAGCCACGTACAAAACATGCCGAATAAATGTCCTAAACAAAAACTGACGATAAAATAAATCAAAGCATAGTCGAAAATTACCAATCCCCATCATTCTTTCGGCATCAAACAATCCCGTCTTTCTAATAGCCAAAATTCGACGTCGATTTTGCCTTAATAAGAAACTGAACAGAAAAAGGCCGAAGCCAGTAAAAACGATTAATATATATAACCAGTTTGGAGCGCCATATTTTCGAACCAATCCCCTGGCAAAAACAATAAACAATAAAGCCCACAATATGTACGGAACAGAGTCAAAGAGATCTGCCAAAATAGATCCGATTCTCTTGAAGCTATAATGCCTGCTTTCCTCACATATAAAGGCAAAAACAAAAGAAAATGCTGCTATTAACAAAGCTGCAAATCCGATTTGACAAAAGGTAAAGCCCCAAGATTTAAAATACTTGTACCTAATTGAGCGTGCTGCGGCAGGCCCCATTGTTTCAACAGTCAGGCCGTGGAATTCATAAAAAAAATTTTCTACGCCCTCTCCTGGCGTCTCCCTTTTGGAGTTAAGGTATGGTAAAAAGGACTGGCTATTAGAAGTTTTTTGGAAAAATATGGATTTTACTGCGCTTTGAGTTACGTTCTCTAAAGAATTAAAATAGTTAAAACTGGAATAAACAACTAACAAGATGCCAATAGATAACAGTACAAACCTAATAACCTTTATATCGCCTAAACCAATCATTGAGATACGACCTCCAGGTGGAGCAGCTCATGGATCAAACGAGCATACTCCTCTTTGACTCCCATGCATAAAGGCATGTGTCCAGAAAAATTTTTAATGGCATAATAACGAGGGCCATACTTAAAAGATATGTAAAAAACTGTGCATAAGACGCATCTTCCATAGCAAATCGCAAAAGGTCGCCAACGACCCCTCCCGCGGCATCGGTCTCCCCTTGCAATAAGTAATCAGTGAACACAGTAAAAGAGAACAAGTATAAGAGCAAGGGGGACGTATTGCCCAGAAAAATCCAAAGCACTCTCTCTTTCAAGTAGTGAATTTTAGCCCCTCTCGGGCCAAGATATGAAGGCAGTTTATAAGGAGCCGATACAACATACAATTTTTTATACTCAGTAACTATTTCAAAAACAAATGTATAGAGAAAAAAATATAAAAGTGCATTGGATAGTAAAAGTGAAAGTGTTTTTGACCAAAAGATGCTTTCTCCAAACCAGGAATACAACGGGTCAACGTAACATACAATTGGTTTTGAACTGAAATATAAAAGACAAAAAAAGCTCGCAATTCCGAACATCAATGAAATCCGGACATGTACTTTTTTTATTCCAATTGAGGCAAATATACCAATAAGAAATGCGACTATCCAAAATATTACAAAAGCCCAAAAAACATCCTGTAACGTCCGAAAAGCAGCTTTAAAAGCATCCCAAACCATATAAATATCTGCAGTTTTACTAATCACCGTTACAGTTACTAAAGATATCGCCATTATGCCTGTTGCCGCCACCTTCCACTTGCAATATTTCAAAGCTGCAAGTATATGCGGCAAGATGCTCAGAACATGTTGATCTGGCGCGTTATTTTTCAATTCTTCAACCTCCATGACCTAATATTGTAAAATGGCATTACTTTTCTTTCATCATTACATTCGCATTCCCTTTTTAAATTTACGTCGAACAGGTCTCTGCGTTTAAACCTGCCAACAACTGCTACGGGAAAGGTTTCTCCAACAATAATCCCAAATTTAGAAACCCCGTCAGTGCCACCGGCTATGCATGCATCAATTTCATCTGACTCGACAACATCATTGGGAACTCCCAAAATATTAAGGGAGCTTCCGTCTTTTACAAACAACATGTATTTATGCCTAGAACGTCCGTAAAAAAATATATCGAAATTCATATCAAATTCTTTTTCTTCAATGATGGAGTTGTAGCCCCTTCTTCCTGTCACTGGTGGTTCAAAGGAGAAATTGACAATCCCTTCCCATATTTGATTTAGTTCCTCGGTCATTTTTTCAAAATCGTTTTTTTCGAAAGCATAGTCAATCTCTGGGGAATAATATATTTTTATTTTGAGGTTTTTAACATCCCCATGTTTCTTTGCAAATTTTTGGGCTTCCTTTCTCGTTTCATGAAAAGAAGGTGCGTTCATTCCGTTCTTCTGATCAAAACTTTCGTAAAGGAACACCCCTGGGGTAAGGTTTTCAACTTCATCACTTGATTCTTCTTGCCCTAGATTATCGTCAATCTTGATACCGCGCATTTTCCGTTTAATCGGTGAAAGATTCCAGACAGAATGTGTGAATATCGCTCTAAACTCTAAAGACAAAAAAAGATCCTCAAACTTTTCGCTATCATAATTGAAGCCGATATAGGTAAAACTATCAAGGTCTGGAGAAGCTTTGAACTCGTAAATATCGGGTGACACGGGTAGGGTGCTGGGAACTGAGAGTATTACATTTGGTCGTCTCTTGACATCACTAAGGGTTGTGGTCATCTCTTTTCGGAGATCATAATAGTTGAATTTGACGTTAGAAATATTTGTTTTCTGAGGATCTCTGGATGAAAGAGAAAGTTTTCTTGAATCGATGTCGCTAATTTTGTAATACCCTCCTGTAGCTTTATTATATATATCAATTCCCCCTTTCCCTACGATCGTCTGCGAATAAAAATCATTTGAAGCACAACGAAGTATGGGAAAATCTAAAATATTCATTAACACCCACGATTGGGCGCTTTTTGTATAATCTGCATACAATCTATTCCCATCAACTCTGAAGCGAAGTGCATGGTAAGGATTTTTGGGAACTTGTTTGATTTGTTCAACTGTATACGCAACGTCATTTATGGATAGTGCTGTGCTCGCGCAATTTGGACATTCATCATTGTTCAGGTCTAAAGTGAGAAAATTTGACCCATTTCGTGGTTCGTTTGCCTTCCCTTTGGCTTGGCAAATAGCACTACGTAAAAATGCGTTTTCGGACTCCGGGTCATCCAAACAACTTCTTGCATACAAAGTTTCCGTAGTGAATTGATTTAACACAAAAGATGGGTAACTTGCGTATTGAAGTGGATTCCAATCTGATGTGTATTGTATGGTTGATATACTTAACTCTACAGAGTCATTTGGTTCTATACCCAGAGCGAAATCTCCCCCTATCAGCAATATAGTCAAAGTAACCATTACATTTATCGCCGTTGACCTCCAACAAGATCTTATCATAAGTTGTCTCCCAAGCTCCTTATATTGTATAAATCCCTCAATTATGCAATACCAGTTTACTTCTCCATAAAATATCTTCTAATTGCTGCAACTCAGGATATCTTTTTTTTAAGTCATCCCGCGGGTAAAAAAACTCCTGTAGCACCAACCCAGGATTTCTAAAAGCAGCAAGCCGGGCATATTCCATATAGTAACAGGTGAAAAATTCAGATTTTTTTATCTCGAATGGTCGATTCCGCGGGTTCGCCAAGTATAAGTTAATTCCCCCAAAAGAATCCTCCGAGGAAAATTGATTATAGAATTCCCTTAAGTAAGGATTCGTAACTTCTGTTAGGGGCCATTCAACACTCTTATCACAAACATTCAGGACGTTTGTAATGAAGTAAACCAGAAAATTGTGAATTTCGGCTTCCCTTCCTGTTGCATTAGCATCCAATATTGCAAGTTCAGAGCAGTATTTTTCATCAACAAGATTTTGAAGTTCGGCAATCGCTGGTTCTAATCGGCGTGGATCCTCCAAATGGAAATTAATTTCGGGGTTGTCATATGGCTCTAAATAGTCGCCTTCAGAAGTGCTATCGATTATTGCCCGAGCATTGGCCACGTACAATTCAATCTTCTCTTTATCTTTGATACTTATTGCCTTCAAGTTGTGAGAACTATGCTCCACGATCTCAGTCTTTTCATTGAGATAGGCTTCAAGAACTTCGGCATGACACCGGACTAACAATTCATAAATAGTTTTTTTAACAAACAAATCAGTTATTTCCTGTGGAACATCTAATAGTTTAACATCGTCTACAGGATATGCTTTTTTAGAAATGTAAGATTCAGCATTATTCGCTCCGTGTTTTCCATCAGAGACAGTATTTGTAACTGAAGGACTTTCCTTTAAATTAAGACCTTTCTCAACATTCTGAAAGTGAATGACTATTGCGACAAGCAGTAGAGTAAACGTCGTAGTTGCAACTGCTATAAACCACGCTCCCCGCTTCATAATGTTTCCTCCAAAATTTTAAAAATCAGTATATTAGTAGAGGAACTGCTTGGCCTACCTTGCAACTTCTGCTTGACCGACGCTTGAACTGCCAGAAAATTCTCCCCCTTATAAGAAAATGGATACACCCAAGAAACATGATTAAGCGTTATTAATGTCTCCCCATCGCTTTTCGCCCAAACTTGCTGGTATAAAAAATGATCGCTAATCCATTCCGCCCGTTTCTCTAATATTTCCTGGTCATTTCTTCCCTCAATATCGTCCAAACGGTTTCGAATTTTTTTGTAAGCATTGCAAACACTAAAGCTATTGGGAAATCCAAGCTCGTCTTCACTGCATTTAGGGCCACATTTTATCCGAAACACCTTCAAACTGTCGCCCATCTTAGTAAAATATAATTCATCTCCAAGCCAAGCAAATGAATTGGGGTATAGAAAGTAATTATCAGCCCTGCAGTCATAGACATTTACGCGTGCAACAGTTTGCACGGGTTCTTTAAGATTCACGATATCATAAATGTATAATCCCCAGATATTGTTTTTGTCCACATAGGCAACCGCCAAATACTCCCCAGATTGTGAAAATCTCGGGTAAAATATCGGATTTTCACTTTTCAGAACCCTCTGGCTTCCTTTTTCGTGAATACAAACGCGGGGAAAGTTGTTTAAATCATGGTATGAAACAGCATACTTTTTCCCATCAGGATGCATGTCAAAATCAAAAAGACCTTCTGAGTTGTCAATTGTTTGTTTTTTCCCTTTTTGATCATACAAGTAATCATGACTAATAAAAGTAACCTTGTTTTTCGATTTCATCAATGTAACTGGTCTTTCATCTGAATTCATTATAGGCAAAGAAATCGGACGATTATCTGGAATACTTTTAAATATAAAATTATTGTCAACATCCTCCCAAAATATGGGTCCCCGAGAAAAAGAAACAAGCCTACCCGGAGAAGGGACTTGATCCAAAAAACTTACCTTCTCTTGATTGATTTTAATCTCAGGGTGAACCATAGCAGGCTCGAGGGCGCAAAAACCTGATTTGTCAGGCCCCATGACATGGTCTAAGTCATACGCAAAAAGCCTTCCTCCATCTGACGCCAAATCGATAAACATCAAGTAGTCGTCAGCAACAAAAGGGAATTTTAAACGGCCGCCTTCTGACAGCCAAGAAGGTGGAACGTTCTTTTTTGATACGTAACACCCAGTCTTGTACTCAACCTCAACTCCTATGGCATTGCCAGCGAAGACTGCTGCCATGAAGAAGACGAATAGCCCCCATTTAGACATTGCGTTGGAACATATCCTCATGCTAAAAACCTCTCACAAATTCCACAGAGTTTGAATTGTTCGATTTTTCCCAATACAAAACCTTTTCTTTTTCACTATTATAAGTAAGAAGTCGAACATCTTTGATGGGAATTCGTTTATCAAAAATCTCGTCTTTGTATCCGTCGGTCTTAGTAACAATCCAAGATTTCGTTCTGTTGTTATAAAGGAACTTTAGATTTTGTACCTGAACCCTGCCCTTTTGTTCTGTGACTTCATGGTTTACAATCAAGATAGATGATAAATTACGGAAATCTTTGTCCAAGGCTTTAATATAAATCTTGACATTTTCTGGAGCCACTGCCACAGCCTCATCAAAATAGTTGGTCAAGTCAATTTCTCCTGGAATCGAAGAAATACGCCCCTCTACGTCAAAACGCGTTACAGTTGCTATATATCGGTAGGTCTTAGCTCCATTACTAACACGTTGCAATCGCAGGAATCCCATGGCTAACCCTTTTGAATTGAAAAACGTGTCTGAAGACAGAACGGCATCACTGGAACCTTTCGAATGATATAAAATTTCTTCCTTGCAGCCACTGTTATTGGGCAAATAGGCGATACCCGCCCCTTTAGATAGACAGCACAATGAGTTCCCAAATTTTATGAGATTTACCCCACCATCACTTGCGCTCTCATCCTTACTCGTTTGCCAATGCTCGGGTTTCAATAAATGAAGTTTATGGATTTCTTTTGGAGGCGCATCGGTATTCAAAACCTTTTCCAAAAGGCGAGCGGAACCCTTTGCTGAGAACAAACAGGCTAAATAGGAAGTGTCTGTAAACTCTATGGTTAACGCAACCAAATCTCCTTGCCTGCCGTCAAAACTAATTAGCTTCCACTCCATCTCCCTATGGGAAAAAGTTAGAACCTCGATAGGACTTATCTGGACTGCAAAATAATCAAGGGTCTCATCTCGCCCTCCAATGGTCGGCGCAGAATTCAATTTGATTGGAGTACCAACAAATTGCCCGTTGGTTTTGCAGCATGTTTGAAAGTAAAACGGTCCCGACTTCATTTCATCTTCAGGGCCCATCAGAATGTACATATATGGCGACTGCAATAACGGGCTAAAACAACTTATAATAACATTGCCTTGCATAGGACTGATACTTACTGTATTGGTAGTGTAACCTGAAAATACTTCATCATTTCCCTCCAATCTTTCAAACTCGCCAGAAAATAAATCGGTTAAATAGTAAATATATGGATTTCCAGCTTCTACGCACCGCAAGGATCCACCATTATTTTCATTAACTGTCAGCGTGACTGATAAGTCCTGTGTTCGTTCGAGTGCCAGCACCACTCCCTCTTTCTTAGATAAATCCGTTTTATGTTCAAAAGGTTCTGCGTGAAAACCCATCATTTCCAAAACCTTTTTTGCCAGGTCGGATTCAACGCCAATCAAATGAGGAAGTGGATGGTTTTGAACCACCAAATCGTTATCGCTCAATACAATTTCAAGGTAGTTCTCAAAATTGGAAATATTTCTCATCTTGTTCCTGTATTTGCTTGTTACATCAGTTTCTGTCAGAAACTTGGCAATCGAAGGCTCCCATCTAACTGGAATCACTTCAATTTCATTCATACCGGCAATGCAATCTATTTGATCTCCTAAAGAAAAAAGAGTATTGTTATATTTAATTCCAATTTCAACATCGGGAAATATTCCTTCTTTATTCGTCACAGTAAAACTTCGAGGTCTTTTTACCTCTTGATTAACAATCAGGGTTAAACACTTGTCTTTATTGAATTTGCTGTCCAGCACTATTCCTTTCTCTTTTTTAGTTTCGTTGCTGTATGCAACTGAACAAATTTTGAACCCTAAAAGACCAGCCGCTTTTTGCGCATAATTTATGGTTTCTCCCTCAAAATTCGGTCGTATTGAATTTGATTCAATTTTAAGATCATTCGGCTCAAGATTGATTCGTTCTCCATTTTTGATGACTCCTATGTTTTTCTTAACCGCAGAGTACTTTTGTGTAACTGTATATTCTCGCATTGCACGGGCGACATCGTCAGTCCAAGCGACGGGTTTGACCTCAATAGATTTTACCTCTTCCACATATGGAATTTCTGCGTCTAAGTCATATGTCCCGCCATTGTATACCACCTTAATCTCGACATCTTGCAAAATATATTTTGGCTTGGTGACTGAAAAGTGCTTTGGTTTAGCAACCTCAGGAAGGTCTACCACAAGAGTTGTTTTTCCTTGAGCAGCGCAAACGAGGGGCTTTATTTTTGCTTCAATATCGCCTTCTATCCCATTCCCGTATTTAATGCCCACATGAAGGTTTCTGCCATTTCTAACGTAATCATTAATAAGCTCTACTTTTCCAGATTTTACTGTTTCTCCATTGACTACATTTCCCATATGCACATGGCCGATGCATTGATTTCCGTTCTTATCTGAATACAGAGAGACCGTGGCCTCCAAGCCGGAATCAATTAACGCGTCCGTCGACCTAATAAAAACAAAAGGAGATTTGTCTATGAATGGAAAATCACTTGGTAGATTGTTTACGCCTTCAAACATATTCGGGGAAGGGAATCGCTCCTTAACCCTCGCGACAAAATAATGCAAATTCAAAAGGTTGGGCTTGTAAGGTACGATAATACCTCTTGCTGCATCCCAAAAACGCTCTTCCTTAGCCTGGCCGTTGGCTGTTGTATAAAGCCCTAAATGACTGCCTTTATTATATTTAATGTAGCCCTCTTCATTTCCGGCCCCCATCTCCCCTACGCCATAACACCCATGTGCAATCAATAAAGACTGTGCTCCTCTATCGCGGATAGTCTTATCAATATGGAGGTTCAACTCATCAATATTTAAAAGATCAACAAACTCACCGTTTGGAAGCACCTTAACATTACTTGTAAGCATTGCATTTTTTATCGCGTGGGAATGGGTATAAATAAAAAGAAAATCCCCTTCCCCCAAAATAGTAATTTTCTCGTCAATCAATCTCTGGATAGTATCATCCTCTAAAAATTTGGATCCATAGAACTTTTCATCTGGGCAATTAATGCTAAACTCCTGACGTGGAGCGGAGTCTCCATAATAAATAATGGTTTGATCAAAATACTTGTTTATCACATCGTACATGCCCTGGAGGACGCTATGGGCATGGTCCAGATTATCAATTCCAGCAGCGTTTTTCGCTTCTTTATCAAAAACTTTAGGCGCGCCGAAAAGCATGGCATATCTATTTCCGGCGTGAACCGTTGAAGTCAAAGCCATTGCCATAAAGATTATAGCAAATATGGCAGCTATTTTTCTCATTTTAAACCCCCAACTACCTAAAATTTATAGGTTTTGAAACGGCCAAAACACTTAGACCACCGTTACTAATTTCCCTGGTGATAAAATTAACACACTCGTTGTCACCATTGAGGCATGAAACCTGAAACCTATGCTCCAAAAGATAGACTTTGAAGAACATATCAGATGGCGGCTTTACGCCCGCTTTTCCCCAATCAATGGTCAGGGTTTTTTTCTGGAACTTATCAATATAGGAATCGTTGTGGCGTATTAGCGGATAGGGGTAATCAGGTTCATTTCCATAATCAACTTCTAGTAAAACGTACCCCTCATGGCTGGACTCCACTTCCAAAGAAATTTTGTCATCTAAAAATCTTTTTGAAACAATGTTAATTGCTGGCTTTGACTGTTTATTATCTACCCAATAAATTTGGGACAAACAGTCAAACTCATCTCTTTTACCCAAGATAACTTTACCGTTTACTCGTTCCACCGAATGAAAGTTTACTATTAATCCCAAGGCCTCTAACTCACTATTACTTCTTATAATATCGCCTCTTTTCACCAACATTGCGTGAGTGGCTGTTGCCGGCGCAAAAACGGCTTCACCATTATACAATTCGTTAAAAATTTTCCATGTTTCCACTCTGGGAATAACTGAAACTTTGGTTCCCATACCAAAGAGATTGATCGCGTTCTCAATGTGATCAGGTAACTTAGATTTAATGTTTTCAGGCAATGATTCATCTATAATCATATCCAAAACCAACGGCCGCTCTGGATTTACAGCGTTATACCTACACAATAATGCAACGCCCATTATTCTTCCCAAAGATGCAGCATCGGCTGCTGGAGAGTCAGGGTAGCCTGAAATAAATTGGTAATCGCCTAACTTCCTTCCGCCATCTTTTGCGTAAAACTTATCGACGTTTCGATATTTTTCAGCCTTGAGAATTTTCTCGATTACACATGCTGCAGTATCAAAAGCTCCCTCTGCATTCCTTATCACCACTGTCAGTTTAACATCCTCATCGCTTTCACCGACATGGATATATCCAATGGATCTGGGCGCAGTTCTGCAAGGAAGTTGAGGTTTAATTCCTGGAGGGGGTTGAACATAATAGACAATATCGGTGTTCCCAAAAACATATGGAAGCACACCTTCGGCACCATCAGTTGTCTTTTGCGCCTCAATCATTCCGCTTTCCAATTGCTTTCTGAGGCCATTCATTAACGTTGTCGTCTTTCCATAAGGAATGCTAGGATAATCAGGGTTAGCAATAAGCAATAAAACCGGCAGGATATTCTCTGCCTTACAAACATCATATATTTCCTGGGCGCATTCCTGAATTTGTTCTTGATCGTCCTTCCTGCATTGCCTTTCTTTTGAAGAGATGCTGGAATCCCCGGAAAGGGAGGCACAGCCTGAAACAAATAGGCATAAAGCCATCATAAATACTGCGCACATCATGGTAGCCAAGCATTCTTTTACCTTATGACTTTTTTTGAATTGCATGTCCTCCCTCCCTGCATGCCAACTATACTATTAACGCGAAAGATCAGCTGTAACAGTTGAGTACTTGTTACACTCAGCAGAAGTCGCTTCTTCCAAATATAAACAAAACAGACACTACCCAAAATTACTGTTCATAGGTATTATAATTGATAATTCTGGTAAAACTCCAAACGCTCCTCGTCATTCTCAAAAATCTTAAAACTGGAAATGCTGTTAAGAGCTTTAATCATGTCCCTTAATTGGGGGGTAATGTCTAAATTGGGCGTGCCATTTTTCTTGATGACCTCAAGCATGTCTTTTCCTATAATAATTTTAACGTTGCTTTTAACTCTTGAACGCAATGCATCAGAGATATTATTAGGATAGGTGTTGGCTTCAGGCCCCACGATTCCGGTATGGATCGGAATGTTCAAAACGACTCCTTTGTCGAAGACAATTTGCCCGGAAAAATCGTATTCCACTTTTCCTTCCCAATGTTTGGCGGTTTCGCCGTGGTAGGTGGTTGTCTTTTCAACTAATTCCTTTTCATCGAATTTTCCAGTCAGCTTTACCTCGAGAAGATCTAAATCCGAATTTTGCTTGTCTAATTCCCCCCTTAATTCCTCCGCGATTTCTTTTCCTATCTGGGAAATTACACTGTCTGGGTCCATGTCAAACCCGCCATGATTCAGGATGGGTTCCGTTTCGGCGCCTTTCATAGAGGAGGCCTTTTGCAGCGGGTCATTGGCATTAGTCGATTGAACCGCAATGATCATAAATGCTGAAATTAACAGTGATGTGATAAGTCTCATTTTGGTCATTCCTATGCAGAAAAGCCGTAGTCCTTTTTTAAAATGGTTGCATGCCGTAGGATGCGTTGGCAATAAACGTCCGGATCAATGGTTGTAGACCCATCTGTATAGTATATTTTACGCACGACCTTCTGGCCCTTAACGCCCTCCCTCCCTCTGTAGTAATATTGCAGGGCCATGCACCAGTCTTCATTTACTGATTTATCAAAATGTTGTTTTGGGTAGTCCTTAACTGACAAATCAAATTGCTTGCTTAGATAGTAGGCTCCTGCCATTATAGCCGTTTCCGGGTTGTTTCGGTTATCCCCAATATCTATGCCCCTTTCTTCTAACTCACATTGGATCTCCGTAAAAGTGGAATCTATAATTTGAGTCAGACCCTTGGCGGAAGACAATGGTTTTCCATTTTTGCCAATGGGAACGGCCTCAGGCCTACCTGAGGATTCCTGATATATCAACCCGGCGATGATAGAAGGGGGGACTTTAAAGGTACGGGCAGCTTGCCAAACTTCTTTTTTGTATGGCACTACTGCTTTGGATATTATTTCCTTGTATTCTTTGGTGACGTTTTCAATGGGGCCGGTTTCGTTCTTGATGGAGTAATCTCTTTTATAAATCATCTCCCAGACCTCAAGATGTTTGCTGGCCTCCTTTAAAAGTTTCAATCCCTCTGACGCCGCAGCCATTCCGGAAAATATTATTGCCAGAATAATGAGCCAGCCCACACTATTTCCGAAATGTAAGATAAGTCGAGTTTTAATTTTACTCATTTCATATCCTGTTTCTCACTTACTTTCCACAAATTGAACAGATACTCCGCATCTGTTTAATCTCCCAGTCAAATCCACGGCGTCCACTCCTGATATGGATTCGTCAGTAATGAGCACAAAAGCGGTAACATCCTCCTCTTTTACGCTGTCCGCATCATTAAGGGCTTTTCGCAGCCCGGAGAGATCTGAATCATTCAGCCAAAAATGATCACCGTGAAATAATAATTCCACCTTTCCGCTACGTTTTACCGTTTTTACCACTAAAGATTTATCAACAACCTTATTCGGATCAAGTATAGCGTTGGCTTCAACAGGGATGGCCGGCACCCCGCCGCCCCCGGGATGGATAGTCATTAAGGCAAATGAAAAAAGCAGCATAACCATGAATAAATAGGCGAACAGGTCCTTGCCGGGATCCTGCAGCGCCAAAAAAGGATCTTCCCGCCTGCAGCCGAATCGCCTACCCATTATTTTTCTCCTCAAAAGCGGGATCTGGGTTTGCATCCGCTTCCATAAGGCATTTTAATAGGGAAGAGATTCTATGATTAATTTTTTTTTCAAATGCTTTGAGCCTTGGTTGTGTCCTTACAGCAAGAAAAAAGATAATAACGGCGCCTATAGCTGAGCTTAATAGTGACGTCAATAGAGCCGTGTTCAACCCCCCCTCAAAAGCCTGCGAAATAGCTTGCGTCGCTACCACATTCTGAGTGCTCAACGCCTTAGTCATCTCCTGAAACGCAAAAATGGTTCCATAGATCGTCCCAAAAAAACCCAAAAGAATGGCTGAATTGACTACGCCGCCAATGCTGGCGACCTGGCTTGATATTTCAGTCTCATATTCCAACCACACCTGGTCAACGCAAGAATCCACCCATGATTGATGATAGTTTACGCCTGGCTCAATGGGCAATAAGTCATCGATCCATGTCATGTCTTCTCTGGCTCTCAATTCGCCCCACACCTTGATTATTTTATATAAGATTGCTATTGCCAAGCATACAAAAAGCAATACGAAAACCAGATCAAGGCTTTTGTATAGTTCAGACGGCGTCATCACTTTCTACTTTCATTGTCTGTTGGACTAAGAGCGCTCTCAAAAAATCAATATGCACTTTAAGGACAATGCGTTGAGTTTGAATCCCAACCCCAAAGGGATATTCACTCTCGTATTAAAGGCACCGATTTAAGGCGAGCTTTCTGAAAATAAAACTCTTGGTTCTGTTTTTGAAACTTAAAGTCTGTTTACTATTTCGGGGTCAATGATTGTTTTATCCACTTGAGTGGGCGCATAACTGAGCCAAGCAAAAACCTGATCAATTCTGGAAACCATTTCATCAGGTACTAAGCCCATTTTTTCATTCTTTCTGTAGAGTTTCACTGCATCACTGCTTAAAAAGTCTAACTTTTCCTTGACAAACGAAGTACTGCCTGTAAAAGAGTCCACTTTAAACGATGGCGGATACTTGATGTTTTCTCTGATTCTGTCGATTAACAAATCCACGCGCCCTATCCTGTCCTCCCATTTGCCGGCAGTTGAGTTGCTCAGTTCTTCAAATTCATCCTCTACGATTTGCTGGTCAGACGTCAACAACAGTTGAGCTTCCTCAGCAGTCATTTCATTGGCGACCAGTTCTTTTTCATATTTGCGCTTTACCAGCATTTTCTCAACCGCAAGTTGCTTTCTAAGCGTTGCTTCATAATCCTTGTAAACAATGGACTTATTGGCATGATAAACGGCTTCTTTGCAATCATTAAAGATGGAATCCTGCACAAGAAGGCTAATAATTTCTTTGTTGCTGATTTTGCTTGATTCTTCGTCAATCTCACGTTTAAGTTCCTTATTGCTTTCCTCATAGGATCCTGCAGAAGATTCCCCCACTTGAAAAGCCACTGCTAAAACCAATAACACACAAAAAACTATTCTATAATGGCGCATAATTATCTCCCTTACAAGATTACTCATCTAAGATGCCATTGTTATTGCCAAAAAGCCCTCTAATCCAAAGTTAACCCTTTGTAGCGGGCCAATCTTTCATCGTTGCTTTCTCCAACATTGATGTTGGGCATTCCGCTTGGATTGTTTTTGTACTTTTCATCTAGTATACGTAAAGATTCCAAGCCTTCGTCTCTCATTAGCTTGTTCACATTATCCATTGCGGCTCCTGTTTTATCCATAGCTAAACTGAGATTCCTAAAAGCTATTATGCCTTCACGGAAAGACTTTGAGGCTATAATCATATCATCGCTGAAAGCCCCTGTATTCACCTGAGAAAACTTACGAAATAAGCGAATAAAATGACTATGGAACTTATCAGCGGCAGGGAGAAAACTATTTTTCATCAACAAGGCATTATCCTTCATTACCTTGTTGAATTGTTCAAGAAACTCGTTCTCCACTTTCATACTTTCATAGCTGACAATAATATTTTCAATTCTATCAAACTTTCTATCTATCGTATTTTGTAGCCTCGCCTTGCAGGAATCATTCCTACATCCTTTTTGTTCGTTAATAAGCCGTTTAATTTCTTTTTCTAAGGCTTCCTTGCCGCGAACCAGTTCACGACGCCTCTGTGGGATTTCGGCGTTCATTCCCCGCTCGGAAATGGCTTCAATCTCATCCACCCCTCTAATTACCATTTCTTTCAAGCTATTGACATTTTCAGTGGTGGATGAGGCATTCTTTGCCAAAGGGGAGTTCAACTTCACCACCGCAAGTCTAATTTTTAATGTGAGATTTTTACTCAAATCTTCAGGAACCTGGCCGTTGTAGCGGGATTCTGCCTCTTCCCATTCATTAATTATCTTGTCAATTTCAGTTTTGAATTCAACCATAGCCTTGGCAACTCCGTCTAACCCACTAACTGCATCCCCAGTAGCGTCTGTTATCCCCTTGATAGTTGTCACGGCTTGGTGAATGGATTCTTCCGTGGTGACTGCATGGCAAACAGGCGAAAACACCACTCCCATGAGCAGGATTGCCAAAAGAACTTTCCGTATTACTAACATGCCTTCCTCCTTGATTAGTGGAAATATGGGCCTTTTACTATTTATTGCTGCACATAACCAGGATCAACCTTTTTCAACAGGCGTTTAGAGCAAAGCTCAACTTTTTTAGCCCGTCCGTCCATAGTTGAAAGGCTCCAGTCATAGATCGCGCGAAGAAACTCTTGGTCAGCCGCCCTCAGTTTCAATCTACCACCGGCTTGAGAATCTTCAATATTTGAAAAATATTGACATGAGGCCGCTACAAAATTCTCCATTTGGCTTTCCTTGTTAAAAGCCTTGATCGCTTCCACAAGCACGTCGTTGTCAACCCTCCGGTTGGCGTCAAGAATCTTGACAATCATAGCCATTCTGGCATCCGCATACCTGGAGTTGTCTTTAGTTTCGCGGAAAAACCTGTCAATTTCGGAATTTGACAACTCTGATACCGGCATAGTTTGCATTTGATCTACCGTCAAAGGGGCCGCCGATGGTTGGGGAGATTTTTCAACACACCCCGCCAATGATAAAGCCATAAGAACTGCTGCAATAATTGTCATCTTTCTCCTCATAGTATCTCCCCTTTCTGACCTTCTACATTGGGTGCTATAGTAAAAACGCCTATTAACTATTTAACCTGTACTATGCCCTTTTCTATGAAAAACGCTGCATCAGGATCCTGATTTATTAAGTCGCCGGGCAACAATTTCCAACCCTGTCCATCATCATAATACAACGGTATGATAAACGCTTGGCCCCTGGAGTCCACACCTGCATTTGAAGTCAAACGCCCGGCCGCCATTCTTACGGATAACATGCAATTAGGGGAATTCCTTTGGGACGTATGCCACTTTCGTACTGCATTTAATTTATTAAAAAAATAGCCGCAGTATTGTTTAGGAACAACGTAGTAGACGCGCTCAATTTTGCTTGAGCCAACTTCCTTGGAATACTTTTTTCGCCAAGCACGTAGTTCCTCTTCATGGTCATCCACGCAAGCCTCAATTTTAATCGGATACACAGCATCCAACTCGTCATCTTGAACCCAATCAAAATCACGAAAAGAACTCTTTATAAAAATACCGCCGTTGCTTGAAATCAGCGCCAACTTCATATTCAAATAGGGATAAAGAGTTTTTAACATGTATCCTCTCGAATTTTTTATCTCCCAGGAAACATTCCCATCCCCGTCCCAGGAGGCGCTGTTAAGATCGTTGTGCAAAGAAAAAAAATCGTTTTCTATGCTCTCCGAGGTTTCAACTCCCTGTACGGATGTGAGCGTTTCAAAAGCAGACGTCTTTTCCTCCTCCTTTTGATTTTCTTGCTCCTGCACTTCTTCTTTCTGGGGATCTGGCTTCATTTCGGGCTTAGCGTCATCACTGTCAGCATGTTCGTCAGCTGATTCCCCTGCAGTCTGAGTTTCCTCTTCCTGCGGGCTTTCATCCTTCTCAATTCGTTTATCCGATTCCACCCCCAACGTGGTGGTTTCATCCATTGCACCATCCGGCTTTTCACTCAGTTGTTCTGCACCGACATCTTTCGTATCTTTGGCCGCATTGGAATTATGATCTGTAGGTGTATTTGGAGAAGAGGGGGTTGGAGGCGTCGAACCGGGAAAAGGCTTTCCTGTCTCAACATATCCTGAAGAATCATCTGATTTTCCCCCGCCAACCAGGGGTGCGGCCATCTGCCATAAAAAGAGAATTATAGCCAAAATGACAACCGCAATCAGCAGGTAATTCAATTCCTTTCTCAACTTGTCCCTTTGCATTGACGCACCCTTCCGAAAAAAGTCACAAGATTCAGTTTCTCACAAAATGACATGATAAGTTTAAGGTGTGCACCTTGCATTAAAAGGATAAAGACCGCATTGCACATATACTTCACTGCTCCCAAACTGATTTGCAGAAATGAATCAAAAGGCCGGGGCCTATATGAAGATATTATCTTGTATTAGAGCGTCATACTAATTACCCTAACAAACAAAAGTCAAGTCAATTTTTAGATGTTTTTTTTATTGCTTTAGGGCAAAGAATTCGTCTTTGCCATTTTCGTTATCCCAAGCCTTCGGGAAAATGTGCGGATTAGGATTCTACGTGATTTTTGATTGTTTAATGGATTATTTGGCCACTCACAACAATTTTTTAATTTGCATAAAATACAGATATTAGTTTGAAAGTTATTAGAATGATTTAAAGGACAATGCCAGAGGAGTACCTTTTGGGCAGGGCCAAGGGAGTAGCTGTCTCTGCTTGCGCAGAGGTCCCTTTTTCACCAAAATTGAAATCAGCGCTGACAATATGAAGAAGCGGTCCGTTCTGGTAGTCCTTCGACATCAAAACTAATTCATTTCCAACAGAATGAATCTCCTTAATATTTAGCCGTTCTCTATTGGGATCGATTATTCTTTTTAGCAGCGCATCATATGAACCCAAGAGATTATCCCCTTGTTCCAGTTGGCAAATCTCCCCCCCAGTTCGAGCCTTGTAAAAATAACTTCCACACGCCGCCACAGCAAAGTCTCAACAAATGTGTCCCTAAAACACGGACTTTTCAATTATCAATTCTATGAACGAATACATACACCTATAGATATTAAATGTCAATGAATAGAACTATGTTGGGTGCGCCGACGCTTAGCTCTATATGCTATAATTCCAAGAAGGTAAGACTCAAGCAAGCTCAAATTCCGGCACACTAACCCCAGAGAAGAAGTGAAAAAGTTTGCGTATTTTGCATGTAGAGGCACGTACCTCAAAAAACTGGACAGGAAATTAAGGCTGACACTATATTAATCGAAAGGGAATATATTGTACAGGATTTGGATATCTTAACAACCATGTGGATAAAACTGACAAAATCCAATAAGACCAAACTGTTCTTTACCTCTGATCATCATTTTGGTCATGAAGCTATCATTCGATTCTGCAATCGGCCTTTTGAGAGCCATGCAGAAATGGATGCAGAATTAATCCGTCGATGGAACGAGGTAGTTGATTTTGATGATGTAGTTTTTCATTTAGGGGATTTTACACTACGCAATAAAAAAGACGCTCGCCATTATTTTTCAAGGTTGAGAGGCAATATCAAAGTACTTGGGAATCTCTGGCATCATGACAAAGGATGGCTCCCCAGAAAACCAGGCCCATCCGATCTGCAAAGCAGGAGCGGGACTCCCATAGAGATTCTACCACCCATAATAGTTGTTGATATAAAAGGGTTAGTTGAAGACAATAAAAAACAACGTATTGTTTTATGTCATTATCCCCTTGCTGAATGGGATGCCATGCACTACGGGGCCTATCACCTGTATGGCCACACACATGGTAATCATGTTAACCTTGGCCTATCTTTTGATATCGGGGTCGATTGCACCAATTTTTATCCCATGGAATTTTCTGATGTAGTAGAAAAATTCAATTGTTTTTAACCTATTGCTAACCATTATATCAAAGGTTTTTTGGGAAAAATAAACGTCGGGGGCAACGGATAAATTCGGGAGATCCTATGTTCAAAATTTTTAAAAGGTTAACTGCAATTTCGATCGTTTTCTTCCTTGTCCTGTTCATTTATGCTTCCATAGGTATTTCGGGCCAGGATGAGCTTCCCACCGGTCAGACGTTGAGCGAAGTTAAAACCCGGGTGTTGTCTACGCTGGAAAATGAGATGGAGAATGCAGGGTTTCGCTGGGGCGCACCCGTATTTTTACGCATATTTAAGGATGTTAAGTTTCCAGGAGGATACAGGGCATATGGTCGAAGAAATAAGTCATACGGAGAAAACGGAGTATTGGAAGTTTGGGTGCAACGCAATGACCAATTCTGCCTTTTCAGGTCATATGCGGTTTGCTATTTCTCCGGAAGCCCGGGGCCCAAGACAGAGCAGGGGGACTACCAAAGCCCGAAGGGGTTTTATTTTGTCACTCCGCAGCGGATGAACCCATACAGCTCTTATCATTTAGCCTTTAACTTGGGCTATCCAAATGTTTATGATCGCGCGCACGAGAGAACCGGAAGTGCTTTAATGGTCCACGGGAATTGCTGCTCAGTCGGTTGCTATGCCATGACAGACCCTAAAATTGAAGAAATATATTTGTTGGTTGAGGCTGCTCTTAGCGCAGGGCAGCCTTTCGTTCGCGTTCATATTTTTCCTTTTCCAATGACAGACGAAAACATGGAGGCGGCCGAAGGCTCACAATGGATTGATTTCTGGAAGAACCTGAAAGAAGGATATGACTTTTTCGAGAATAATAAAGTTCCCCCAAACGTGGAAGTGAGCAACAGGCGATATATTTTTAAAGTGGAAGAAGTCGCCCCAGCTGCTTTTCCGGTGGCAGGGTCGCCTTCACCTCAAGCTCATCCTGGTGATGCTTTGGACTGACATTAAATATACATGATAGAATACAATGGCAGATTGATTCTTCGTAGAGGATGGAAATACATGGATGAAAAAAATGCTGCTTGGGTCCACTCCATTTCCAAAAAGGTTGACCCTATATATGAAATAGTCAACCGGCTGACAGGCTGGAAGGTTGTATTTGTTTTCTGGAAAATTACTTGTACGCAATGTCCATTTTTTAAAACGGAACCCGACTGGAGTGATCTTGTCCGCCTTTTTGATATGGAAATTTTACCGGTCATGGATTGGCTTTTTAGAAACCTATCCCCTGCCGGTGAGGATTTTAAGTGGGCGGTTGAAACCTATCCGTGTCTTTATAAGGGGGAAAACGAATAAACATAGAACAGGTAGCATATTATCACTGCCAAGTGAAATTGCCCCCCCCAAGACAGGCGACCTAACAGCCGTAAATCTTCAGGCGCGATTTTATAATGGAGGTTTTTCAGACCTGTCATGCAACTCTAACGAGACAACAATAGACAGAAAATATTTATTGGAGATGGCCGAACAAGTTCGGGTGAGCATGAAAAAGGAATTGCGGTTGGATGAGTGGCAAAAAACAGTTTTATTAAAAGGACGAGAATATTTTTACCTTTTCGTCCAGTTGTTAAGCGGAGCCTTGGATGACGATGGAAAATAGATACAGGGCGCCAAAGCCAGGGACAAACTTCGATGCAGAGACTGGAAAATTTTACATTTTCCGGCCTAACAGCATCACCGTCATGAAGGCATGGCCTCCATTAGCCTGGAAGAAGACTTGAAGTCAACTTGCATAGTCTCATTGTCGGCTTAGGAATTGGACTATGTTTCCCAAGTCAGTTATTTTATGGGTTATTCCAGGTAGCAGTTTTATGAAATCCGCCGCAATTACCAGACCTATGGCGCCGAGAGGCTTGTTGACAAACTGCCAGGCGTCAAAGGGTCTCACCCCCAACCGGGTAGCTCCCGAAGTGGGAAAGGCCATCCTGGAATACAGCGTCTGAAGCAGCCAGGCCAGGGATGTCTCGCAGCAGCCAAAAGCCTTTTATAAGCTGCCGCGTGCCTCATATTTGTGGAGAAGCGATCATGTTGCTTTGACAAGCTAAAAAAATACTGACCAGGATCAAAAAATATGGACCTTGATGAAAAAAATCAAAAGCATTTGGAACGTCAGCTAATTGCCTCGGAACGTAAACTGGGGCAGTACGACCCGCAAACAATAAGTGTCGGATTGAATCTTGCACGCATCTATGTAGAACAAGGCCGTTTTGACAAAGCGGAGCCTCTCTATCTGAGAGACTTGCATTTCTTTGAAAGAATGGAAGGCGAGGACGGCATTTGCGTTGCTTTTTCATGTTCAAGAATCGGAGCATTTTACGAAGCATACGGAAAATTTGATCAGGCAGAGGCTATGTACTTGCGAGAACTGAAGATCATTGCATGCATTGATGACAACTTCCTTCCAGTACGTATTGCAAAGCTGTTAAAGGTTTCCTTAAGCCAGGAGAATTTTTCCAAGGCTCAGAAATACTGTGATAGTCTCATGAATTTAATCATAACGATTTTGAGAGAGGATTATAATAACGATGATGATTACGTCTCGGACTTATCGGATTTACTAAACGAAATGGCTTGGGCTTATCATGAGAAAGGCTGGAAAGAGCAGGCGCTGGGCTTGTATTTGAGGGGGATGGAGCTTTATGAGTTTTTTGGAGGAACGGATCAACCCATGATGGCATTCTTGTCTCATGGCATGGGGCTGTTTTGTAGAGAAGCAGGCCACTCGATTTTAGCCGGGAAGTATCTTAATCAAGCGGTTGAACTCGCCCAAATGCTTTGGGGGCCCGATGATCCGGACACGATTCGTTTTAAGAAAAATCTGACTGCTTTATCAATATTGCATCAATAAACTCCAAGAGACAAGCCGCCGGGGCATTATTGGGGGAAAATGGAGTGTTGTTATGAAACTTCTGGGGGTGACATTCACTGGTGTGGATTCAACTATTGATTTAAGTGAACTAAAGAAAATTCAAGATAATTTTCCATGGGTTGAGTGGGGGATTCTTCTTTCAGACTTTTACATGGGGACTCAGCTTAGATTCCCTGGTGAGGGCTGGTTAGCAGGACTTCGTTCGTTTGCCACTCAAAATGAACTAAACCTGTCTGGCCACTACTGTGGACGATGGGCAAGGGATGTGATCAAGGGCCTAAAATCGCCATTCACCAAGGAGGGTTTTAACCCTGATATTTTCAAAAGAATTCAGCTTAACACGAAAATTGATAAGCTACCGGTTCTCGATATTGTCGGATTGGCTAATACGATCAAAAGCATGGATCAAGAATTCATTTTTCAGTGCAACGGGGGGCTTAATGATGCGGTGGTACTTCTATTGAACAGGTCTGGGATTAATGTTTCTGGCCTGTTTGATCGATCTGGAGGACATGGGTTGGTACCAGATAATTGGCCAGAACCATATAAAAATATCAAAATGGGGTATGCTGGTGGACTGAACCCGATAAACCTTTCTTTAGAATTGGAAAAAATATCGGAAATCGTAGGGGAAGGAACTATTTGGATCGATATGGAAACAGGAATTCGGACGGATGATAAATTTGATTTGAAAAAAGTCTCCCTTTGCCTTGAAACCGCAGCCCCCTGGATCCAGTGATTTGATGTCCTGGCACGTTTGCTGTTAAGGTGGGCGGAAATTACACAGAACCTTTACTATGCTTAATACTATCTTTAATTTTGAATATTTCAGCCCAAAAACTTGTTCCGAGATTTTACAATTGTTAGGATTAAAAGGGTATTTTTTCATCGTGATAGTCAGCAGAGGAATAATCAGCGCTTTTTTTTCTCACTTCAGTAAACACTATCCTGAGCTCGCCTGCATTCTTCCCTCTCATTTTTGGACAAAGCACAGGTTCCATGAAAAGGTCATCGGGCCATGTATCCAGGCGAAAGATGATTCTTTCCTGAGTTCTGAGGATATAATCCAGCGCCCAGGCATGAAATTTCTTCTTTGTCCTGATTGTATTGATTAATTTTCCGGGTTCCCCGGATTCAGTAATTTGGTAGATGTGGTGTATGTATGGTTTCATTGCCGGTTTCTTATCCCCTTTCACGATGGTATCTAAAAATGAACCACCAATTCGGGTAGTGTCCAGAATTTTTAGCACTTTTGATTTTAAGTAGCCCCAACACCTGTTAAGACGATCATGCTTTTGTATTTATTCTCCAATTCTATGGAGGCTGGCGTTTCATCGTGCCGGCCAGTTTCAAATTTCGCACTAATAAGATATGGCCGTATTCGATTCTTGCGGCGATACTGATCCAATCCACGCTCCATATCCTCAATAAGGACAACTATCATGTCTGCAATGGGGAATATTTTTTTTACGCGCTGGTCCTGGCTTAGCCCTTTCAAATTCTTGCAACATCCTGGTTTAATGCTTAAAAAGTTGTCTTCCAACATCCGCCTACCAATACCGTCATAGTCAGCTTCATAAAAATATTTTCCGCATGGAGACACCGCCATGTCTTCTGGAGCACTGAATATTTTAAAGCCATCACCTTTGCCAGTTCCTGTCCGTTCCTGTTCAGTGATCTCATATCGGCCCCCTGTTGTTATTTTCTCCAGCACACCAAATCGTCTATAGCCATAATGTGCTGTATCTCTACCGCTGGTGCTTCTCGGGTAGTAGGGACGGGTTTTAAAGATCACTGTCAGAACATCTCCAAAAGGCACCATTTTGAGCACCTCGCCACAGTCTTCTATCCAACCAACAGGCTCCCTGGCCCACTCCTCATCTTGTTTCACAACATAAAGACGGTTTCCATTGGCATACAACAAGTCTTCATTCCAAATAACAAAACAGTTTACCGGCGAATAGCGATAATATTTTTGGCCCAATTCTATACGTTTGCGGCCATCGGAATAAAGAGGTATGGTATCAATTTGATTGCCTTCTATATCCCATTTAACAAAGGTTTCGTCTTCAAGGACCTGGGCTCCTATCCAAGACGGGCCTACAATCAGGTGTTGTATATCCCCAATATGAATGCAGGTTGGTTGGTGCTCAATGTGGTGGGCAATTATGGCATCATCCCCATTTTTAAAGCGAGACCATGTAAATATGGTTCGACTGTCACCGTCATCTAAGACCTGTAAATCAATATGAGTTGCAACTTTTGGTAAGGTTTGAATCACATGCGAATCTTGGAGTTTTGATCCACGAAACATACTATAGTGAATGTCAGTGGACCTGTCCGGAATTCCAATAAGCCCAAAAGTGCAATCGAAATTCATTTAATCTCCTTCCATTGGGTTACGCCACATCCGTCCAAAACCGATTGTGTATCCAGCAGAACAGATTGAGCGTTGCAATCGCTCAATTTCCTTGTCAAGTTTGTACGCCAATTGTTTGGATTATTGATCAATAAATACCACGCACAAAATATTCTGGCAAGCTCTGACATGAACTATGCGCCATGTCTTTTCATGGGCCCATTATTCGCCAATGCAATTTTTAACAAAACTTATAGAGAAATAAATGTATTATGGAGGAGATGATTCTCAACAATAGGACGCTATTGTATTAAATTAGCTCCAATCCATTACAAGAGACCGCATTCTCCAATGCGGTTTCTTGCTTTAAGGGGCCGAACAATCCCTATTCCAATCACTCCGTCTTTCCCCTATTCCACTCATCCCGAGTGAATCCGTGATCCCAAACAATTCAAACCAAAGGAGTTTGCCTATGATCAAGGAGTATTTGAAGGCCGGATATCCGGCCATATGCCTGTTGACGCAGGAGCCGCACCGCGCAGAAGCGGTGTTGCCTTGCGAGGGCTGGAGATTCGTCTCCTGGGACTGCCTACAGGGCATCATTGACCTGGAAGCCAAAAAGGTCCTGGAAGAGATCATCGACCCTGTCGAAGCCATTCGCTGGCTCGACAACTTCGGCGACACCGTGCTCATCGCCCACAACCTGCACCTGTTTCTCGAAGCCCCGGAGGTCGCCCAGGCCATCCAGAACGGCATTATCCGATGGAAAAGCATCGGCAGTGCGCTGGTCATGGTTTCCCCGGTGATCCAAATGCGGCCGGAGATCGAAAAGTATTTCCATATCATCGATCTGGCCCTGCCTTCCGACGAAGACCTGTTCACAATCCAGATGGATTTCGCCAAGAAGCTCAACGTCAAACCCAACCGGAAGGCGGCCCGCGCCGCAAAAGGACTCACCGAATTCGAAACCGAAACAGCCTACGCCCTGTCCCTTGTGAAAAAGGGCTACTTTTCCACCCGGGTCGTCACTGAGAACAAGGCTCAGATGATCCGCAAATCCGGCCTCATGGAGTTCTGGCAACCCGCAGACATTCAGGACGTGGGAGGATTGGACGCACTCAAATCGTTCATCGCCAACCGCATTCGAGCCTACGAATCGGACGGCGAATCCCTCCCCCGCCCCAAAGGAATATTGCTCTGCGGAGTTCCAGGGACTGGAAAATCTTTAACCTCCAAGGCAGTGGCATCATTGCTCAACTGGCCTCTCATCAAACTGGACATCGGCGCGTTGAAAAACTCTCTCGTAGGAGAATCCGAGCGCCGCATGCGCCAGGCAACCCAGGTGATCGACGCTTTCGGCGAAGCCATTATCTGGCTCGACGAGTGCGAAAAAATGTTCGCCGGGACCAAATCAAGCGGAGAAACCGACGCAGGCACAACCGCCGGAATGTTCAGCCATTTCTTAAACTGGATGGCCGAAACCAATAATTCCGTATTGGTCATGTGCACTGCAAACAACATCTCCCAACTGCCGCCCGAGTTTCTGCGAGCCGGTCGATTCGACGCAACCTTCTTCGTGGATCTTCCCACCAAGGCGGAGCGCATCGAAATCATCAAAATCATGAACCGCAAGTATAAAACCGACATCCCCCTATCATGGGCGGACCGGTTGACCGGGTTCACCGGCGCGGAAATCGAGCAACTGGCTAAAGACAGCCTGTTCGACGGCATAGACGAAGCATTTCAAAACCTGGTTCCCATATCCCGGTCCATGCGCGAAGAAATCAACGCGCTCAGGGATTGGGCCAAGAACCGGGCTCGACTGGCGAACACGCCTGACAACCTCGAAACCGGTCAACGCAAACTGCGCACCGTTAAGAAGAAAGGAGGTGACACCAAGCATTGAGCCACATTTCCAAAATCGAGGTGAGGATCGACTCCCTCGACGCTCTGAAGCTCGCCTGCCATAGGCTGGGGTTCCAGTTCAACCAAAACCAGACCACGTACAAATGGTTCGGTCGATGGGTTGGAGACGAGCCCTTGCCCGAAGGCGTAAGCGAAGAAGAGCTTGGCAAATGCCATCACGCCATCATCGTGCCCGAATGCGAGTACGAAATCGGCGTGGTCAAACGCGAATCCCATTACATCCTGTTGTGGGATTCATGGTATCGAGGCGGCTTGAAAAAGAAGATCGGCAAAAACGCCGGCATTCTCAAACAAGCCTACTCCATCGAAAAGATCAGGGCTGAAGCCCGCAAACGATCCTACCGCATCACCGAAAAACGGACGCCCCAAGGCATCCGCCTGACTCTCACCTGCTGAGGACAATCATGAAACAAATCATTTTGGACGTCTCCGACGACGGAGAGGTTCGCATTGAAACCCGAGGCTTTGCCGGAAAGGCTTGTCTGGAAGAGGCGCAGTTCATCAAGGATCTGCTGGGTAAGGAGCTTACCCGCAACCTGACTCCCGCCTATTACCAGGACGCCAAAAAGAAGGCGAAGCGCTACCTTAACCTTTGCGGATAGAAAGGAAAACATTATGGACGCCATTTTCAAGAAAGCATGTCTCGTACAATTCTCAGCCTCCGTGTGGCAGGGAACCCGCATGATCGATCCCGCCCTCATGGAAAGCCTGGGCCAGAACAGCGACTGGGTCAAAGCCCGCAAGAGGCTCATCAACCCCGAACTGTTAGGCCCCATCAAAACCGCCGTGCATCAGGCCCGAAACAACATCCAGAAGCATGCATTGCCGTTTCCCATCACTGCGCTTTACCTGATTCCCAAGGAAAGCCTGACCATGATCGACGAAACCCTGCAGCAATTCAAGGAGCGTTTCTGGGCCAAGGTCAACGAGTTCGAGGCTCATTACGAAGAAGCCCGCGAGGAGGCGAAAGCCGTCCTGGGCGAATTGTGGAACGAAACCGACTACCCGAGCGACGTAACCGCCAAATTCAACTTTGAGTGGCGATTCCTCATCCTGGACGTCCCGAGCAAATCGAGCGTCCTGCCTCCCGAGGTATACGCCCGGGAAAAGGAGAAGTTCCAAAGCCTCATGGAAGAAACCCGTACTCTGGCCGCCGAAGCATTGGCCAAGGAGATGGGCGACATCGTCCATAATCTGTCGGAACGCTTATCCGGCGGCAACAAGACCTTGTCATCCAACATGCTGAACAAGCTCAAGGAGTTCCTGGACGCCTTTGAAACCAAGAACATCTTTGAAAACGAACGCCTGACGGAGCTGGTTACCCAAACCCGCGAGATCGTGGGCGGAGTCACTCCCTACGGACTTCGCTACAACGAATCCATCCGCCAGCGCATTTCAACTGACATGGCCAACCTGAAATCCGCCATTGACGAAGCCATCGAAGACCTGCCCAGGCGCAAGCTCCGCCTGGCTGCGTAATTCCAAAGCGCATCCGATGCGTTTTCCATACCTTATTAATAAGCAAAGGAGAAAACTATGAACACCTGCATCATCAGCGGCAACCTGGGCGCGGACCCCGAATCCGTGTTCACCGCAGAAGGAACCCAAATCGCATCCTTCAACATCGCTTTTAGATCCTCCAAGGACAAGACCTCCTGGGTCAAAGTGTCCTGCTTCAACCGATTGGCTGAAGTCGTGGACAAGTATCTCCACAAGGGCGCCAAAGTGGCCGTGGTCGGCATGCTGGATCAGGACAAGTGGGAGAAGGACGGGGCCACCCGCATCGCCCACAAGGTCATTGCCAACAGCATCGAGTTCATCCGGACCGACGGACGCGGCTTTGACAACGGCGACGATGACGACATCCCCATCTAACAAGGAGGTGAACCATGGCTGAAAAACCCAAACTGGACGAACGCTTTATCATGCGCATCGAAGGCAAGGAGTTCGTGAAGTATCCCGGACTGCTGGACCTGGCGCATCAGAAAGGCATCGCCCAGATCGAAGTGGAGCCTTTGCAGTTCCCAACCGACGCCAACGGCATGTTCGCCATTTGCAAAGCGGTCGTCATAGCCAAAAACGGCGACAGCTTCAGCGATATCGGCGACGCCAATCCCAACAATGTCAACTCCCGGATAGCCAGGCACCTTTTGCGCATGGCATCCACAAGGGCTATTGCAAGGGCTCTTCGGAGCTTCACCAATATCGGCATGACCTGCCTGGAAGAGCTTGCAGACTTTGACGACGTCAAGGAGGAAAAACCTCCCAAGCAGACAACGGCAAAGAAGCAGACCAAGCCCAGGGCGGTCAAGAAGGAAGACAAACCGGTTGAAAAACCGGCTGAAAAGCCTGCCGATAAACCCAATGATAAGGCTGAAGATCGGCCCAGAATGAGCGAAGCTCAAAAGAAAGCCATCCACAACCTGGCTCAACGCCGGGGCATTGCTCCGGAAGAGTTGGATAAGATGGTTGAGGAAGCCTACGGCTCCGAGCTGTCTCACCTGACATCCACCGACGCATCCCAATTCATCCGCAGCCTGCAACAGGCCGCCTAACCCAACCCACAACCTTTTGCACCATCGGGGCGCTAAAAAAATGGGCGCACCGGATAGGTGCGTCCATGCCCCGAAAAGGGGATTATCAATGGATATAAAAGAGTTGAGGAAACAGCCGCATTTATCCGCATCCGGCGTCAACGCCTATGTGGAATGCGGGCTCCAATACAAGTTCTCCCGTGTGGATCATCTCATCCCGGAATTTCGAACCGACGTGCTCGAGTTCGGATCATGCATTCACAAAGCCCTGGCTGACTTCAACCAGGAGCGGATGCAAGGCAAAACGCCTGGCATCAAGGATTTGGAAGAATCCTTTGAGGAGCATTGGAATTGCATCGGCGAAAACGTGCAATACGCCAAAGGCCGCAGTTTTGAAGATATGCTTGAGGAAGGCAAAGACCTGCTTCAGGCATCCTACGGCCACCTTATAGAAGATCCGTTCCAAATCATCGCCATCGAAGAGCCTTTCGTGTTCCAGATGGACGGACTGCCGGTCCCATTGATCGGAGTCATGGACCTGGTTTGCGAAGACGCGGACGGGACCATCATCATCATCGACTACAAAACCACCAGCCGCGCCTATAGCGGGCGCGAAGCCAACGGCAACTTCCAACTCACCGTCTATCACATGGCCGCCAAGGCCAACGGATACGCCGGCAGGGAAATCCTGCTCAGGCTGGACTGTCTGGTAAAGACCCGGACGCCGAAATTTGAACAACACTACACCACCCGCACTCGTAAAGACGAGAGCCGGGTGCTCCGGAAGATCCAGACGGTCTGGCAAGGAATCCAGGCCGGAATATTCGTACCCAACGACGCAAGCTGGAAATGCAACAACTGCGCTTACAAGCAGGCGTGCAATCAATGGCTTGAAGGAGGTGAATGATGACCAACCAAACCGCAAACGCAGCCCAGGAATTCCTGACCGTAAACCATGGCGATCGCCAGCATCAGATCGTCAACATCGAACTCATGATGCGCAGGCATCAGCCTGAAGAGGTGGTGGACTTCCTGGTCCGCCTCTCCCTCCAATACAAGAAGACATTGGCCCGCAGTATCCGAAGGGATCGCTCCGACCCGTTCATCAACGAACTGGTGGCAAGGCGCTTTAGAATCCGCATGGCTATCAATACCATCCGAAAGGAGGTGCGAGCCGCATGATTCAATTAAATCCCAAACAAAAGCAGGCCGCCGAATTTGTCTCCGGCATAGCCGCCGTAGTGGCTGTCCCGGGCTCCGGCAAGACGCTCACCATGACAACCCGGATCGGCAATCTGGTCCTGCGTCATGGAGTGGCTCCGGAAAGCATCCTGGGGCTGACCTTCACCCGCAACGCCGCCCAGGCCATGCGGGAAAAATTAAAGCCCATTCTGGAAGATCGCGCATCCCGCGTGACCTTATCAACCATCCATGCATTCTGCCACAACCTGCTCAGGCAGGAAGGCAGAATCTTCGAGGTGCTTCACGGCAAGGAACAGATGATCCTCTTGAGAAAAATCATGTCCAAGGCCAAGGTGAAAAACCTGCCCACCGGCATGATCCTTCGGGAGATCAGCCTGGCTAAAAGCAACCTCGTGAGCGTGGAAGAGTTCGGAGCGCTGTACGAAGGCGACGAGACCATGCAGTCCATCGCCAAGGTATACGCCGCCTACGATCTTGAAAAGCAAAAGAAAGGCATACTGGACTTTGACGACCTGTTGACCGAAACCTACCGATTGCTGGAGTCGGACATCGACGTTCTGGAAAAGCATCGATCCTCCTACAAGCATGTCTTGGTGGACGAGTTCCAGGACACCAATCCGGCCCAGATGGCGATCCTCAGGCAACTCGTCGGCAAAAAGAACGGAGGCAGCTTCTGGGTATGCGGAGACGACTGGCAGAGCATCTATGCGTTCACCGGAGCGTCTGTGGGGAACATCCTGAACTTTGACAAGGCCTTCCCCAAGGCCTCCAGGTACGTGCTTAACACCAACTACCGCTCCACGCCCCAGATCCTGCAAGCCTGCCAAACCCTCATCAACCACAACATCCGAAAAATCGACAAAGCCCTGGCCACCAACAACAAAGCCGGGGACGGGGTGATTGTGCTGACCTCAGTCAACGAGGAAAACGAAGCAACCCAGGTCGTGAACGAAATCCGCGATCTGGTGGATCAGCGCAATTACGCGCTCAAGGACATAGCCGTCCTCTACCGGGCTAACTTTCAATCCCGGGCCATTGAGGAGGCGTTTTCCCAGAACAAGATCCCGTACCACATCGAAAAAGGGCACAACTTCTTCCAGAGGTTTGAGGTCAAGGTCTTGCTGGATTATCTCCGGCTGATCAAAGATCCCGATTCGGAAGAAGGAGACGAGGCCTTGCGCCAGGTTCTGAACGTGCCCAACCGGTACATCGGCAGAAAATTCATGGCCGACCTGGAGGAGCATTCAGGCAAGAAAGGCGTGCGCATGTACGAAGGATTGACCACCATGCGCGTCAGCCCGCCCTATCTGCGAAAAAACGTAGCCGAGTTCCTGGACATCGTGGACCCGCTGGTCGGCTCCAAGCTGGAGCCTCACGAGATCCTCATGATGTTGCGGGAATCTCTCGATTACGACCAGTTTATAGCAGAGGACGACGTTCCCAGCCCGGACGATTCCAAGCTGGCCAACGTGAATCAGTTGCAACTGGTGGCAAGCCGGTATCAGGATATCGGCTCGTTGCTGAACTATGCAGACACCTTCAAGGACGAATTGACCAACGACAAGGACGGCGTGGCTCTCATGACCATCCATAAATCCAAAGGGCTTGAGTTCCCTGCGGTATTCGTCATCGGCATGGTGGAGGGCATCCTCCCCAACCGAAACGGCGATATCGAGGAGGAAAGAAGAATCGCCTTTGTCAGCATGTCCCGAGCCATGCGCCAGCTCTACCTGAGTTGGTCCCAGCATAGCTCCGGCCGGCCTGTCAAACGATCATCCTTTATAGAAGAAGCTCTTGGCGAGTAATCCATCTAACCAGTGCCCGTTCCAAACGGAGCGGGCACTCCAATAACCCTCTATTTTTTTGTAGATTTCATCACCCAAGGAGATAATTTTACCTATACAGTATACCCTTCCTGCAAGAGATTTTAATCTCCCAAAAACTCACATTAACCTTCATATGAAGGTGCTCAATGAGCAGAACACACCACCCAAGGAGAATTCGGTCTGCAATTCTCGCCAGCAGGTTCCGATGTATCTGAGAATCTACTATGATAATCCACATAAGGCCTGCCGGACTCTTTAATACAGGCGTCATAGATCACATAGCCGATTCCAACTACAACAAGAATTCCCAAAGAAGTCGACGCTAAACTTGCCAATAACGCAAGTCCTTTAAACATTAGAACACCTCATCTATTTGTTATGACTCAAGGTTAAGAAAAAACCTAACTACTCTCATCCGAATTATTAGTCATTAAATCCAGGGTTTTATCAGGATTCCAGTAATCCTCGAAATCTTCATCCCATAGATAAAAATCTGGATACAGTTCTACCTCATAATTCGTTTTTATTGCAACCTCTTGATCTATCACATAAAAGCATCCAATGTCGCCAACTAATTCCTTCACTTTCTCTTCATCAGCTTTTGCCTTTTCCGTTTCAGCCATAATTAGGTAAGTATTTTTTCTACCAATATACGCAAGTTCAAACGTCATGTCAGCATCTATGGCTATGGAGTAATATTTTATCGCATCGGAATATTTCCGTATTCTTCCAAACAGTGCCGCAATAAAATATGGAGGAACCGGGTCGTCAGGAGATATTTCCATAGCCCTTTCAAAATGTCTTAAAGCATGTTTCCAAGCATCTTGCTTTTTTTCGAGAAACTTAAATCCTAACAACATATGGGATATCTTATCAAAATGAGTTTTTGGAACCTGAAACTTTTTTAAGTATTTTAGCATTCTTCCGTT
This sequence comes from Desulfatibacillum aliphaticivorans DSM 15576, assembly GCF_000429905.1. NCBI lineage: Bacteria > Pseudomonadati > Thermodesulfobacteriota > Desulfobacteria > Desulfobacterales > Desulfatibacillaceae > Desulfatibacillum > Desulfatibacillum aliphaticivorans. Next base: position 63,387 of record NZ_AUCT01000010.1, read on the forward strand.
TGCATTCCCTCGCGTCATGTACTCATAGAAAACTCTTCCGCGTAGTGAATTGAGGGCTTGCTCTATTTGTTCTTCACCCGACTTAGATTGAGTAGATTTTTCTAACAACATCAATAGTTTTTGTATCTCCTCAAGGATGTTTTCAGAGACATCTTTTGTATCTAACACTTGTTTGGCTATTTTGTTGACAATTCCATAACGCCTGATCTCACCTTCTTTGTCCGCGGGCATGATGCCCTTGTTCAAGTGCTCAAACAGCCCTTTATTTTGCTCAATTTCAATTTTAAAATCTTTTTCCGATACTGCTTTTTTTAGCCATTCTTCGGGGATCCCAAAATCATTGATTAAAATCTGAATTTTCTCATCTGTAAATTTTCGACGTCCGTTTTCCAGACCTTCCAGATACTTGGGGCTAGTTGTTAGCTTTTGCCATAGCGGTTCCTGTACAGCCTCGCGGCGGGAGGTGTAATTGCACTCTTCTCTGATAATTCGTAACTTGGCTCCTAAAAGAGCCCACTCTTTTGGGTCCGATGGACCTGGCATCGGTGTTCTAGGCATCATCCATCCAAAAAATGATTAGGGTAGCATTAAGGTTCTAAAGTAGCATTTAAGTTCCTTGCTCTAATATCGGGTACGACTGTATACAAATCAACAATAGGTGTCTTGATTAAGACCCATTCCATCTGCCCCCTTATGCAACGGAGAGGCAACGATTTAGGATAACAGGAGGACTATATCATGTCAAAGTCGAAAAATGCACACTGCCATAAAGGTTCTATTAAAAGGAACCCTATGCCCAGTAAAGGTGAACAAGTTGTTGAGCAAATAGCTCAGAGTTCTTTCCCTATTGTCGAAATCTTAGGATTTGGAAAAAGTTACCCGACGATATGGAAAAAGCGTAAGCGATCAGCGGAAACCGCCATCATTAACGCCATTGATAAGAGCAGGAAAAATGGCGAACACACTCCGCTCTTCCTTGAACACAGACACAAACGAAAAAGACGCCGTGGACCTAAATGCACAGTTTGGCGAAAGACTGACGCCTAACGATGGAGAGGCCCCACTTGTACGACCATTCATAGTAACTGCGTTACCCGCATAAAGACCCGTTCAACTACAGACACGAAGAAAACTTATCAAGGTTTCATTTTTATGGAGGTGTGTATGAAGAATTTAGTGAATTACTGTTTAGCTGCCCCAAACTACATCGATGTGATGGAACTTCCGTCTATGGAAAAAATTCCAAGGCGTAATTACTCCTTGATGTCTGGAAATCAACAAAAGCAGAAAAGGCGGGACATGGCTAAAGACAGAAAACGGAAGCCCAAATATAAGAGGCACCCTTAGCGCAATTAGAAGCGGAATTGGTGCGAAACTACCAATCCCTAAAAACAGGATATGCAACATCTACAACCCGTGCGGCGAACAAAGCGTTCGTCCCACGGGTTTTCAATTTATAAGAGCCCATATCGTCGTGTCAGGCGTTCCGAAAGGCAGCAAGGAGGTGCAATTGGAAGAGTTACTGACAGTTAGACAACTGGCAAAGCTAACAGGATACGCAGAGCAAACCGTATACAACAAGGTGTCTAAAGGCGAGTTTATTCTCGGCCGCCATTATTACAAACCCACGCGGAAGAAAGTCCTTTTTATAAGAGCAGCCATTCAGGAATGGCTTATCAATGGCAGTACCCATAAAGCACCTGGCCCCAAAAAGGAATCTGAACAAAGCAAACAAACTGTCGAGGGAACAAAATCGTCCCCCAGAGTTATCCCGCATCAAAGGCGCATCAAGATTTAACCCAAAGAACTTCCGACGGTGATTTCAGCGGCAAGTTCTGGTATAATAGCATGGTGAAATCAGCGAAAGGAGGTGGCATGTGAAAGGATGACTTAATGAGAGAACTACACACGAATTCAGCGCAGGTTCTCAGGTTTCCGATAGCGGAAACGCCGAAGCCTAAGAGGTCGGCTCGCAAAGCCGGATTGAACAAGAACAAACAGGGTTCCGTACGAAATGTCCACGGCAAGGTTTACGCGGATTTCCCATATTTTGGTGAACGTGTTAGGGAAAACTCTGGCTTATCTTGGTCTGAACAAAATGCAAAAATAGTGCGAAAGCAACTTGACCGCATTATGCTTGCCATCGATGACGGCACATTCCGTTTTGCAGAAGTATTTCCCGAAAGTAAAAAAGCGGAGTATTTCACTAATCTCGAAATCAAGCATCTTACCGGTCAGATGACAGCCCACGATTTGTTGATTCGAGACTACGCATGGGAATGGCATCGCCTTAAAGCCTCGACCGGGCGCGTCAGCGGGAGGACGCTTTTCGAGTATAAGAACTACCTGGAATTGTACATAATCCCTTATTTTGGGGAAATGTCATTCGGGCAACTGAATGCGGTTGTGCTTGAGGAATTCGTGGCCTGGGCTAAAGAACGGAAGTTAAAAGGGAAAAATATCTCCAATGCTTCGGTAAACAAGTATTTGATTCCACTTAGGATGATATGCAAACAGGCTGCCATTAAGTACAACTGGGGAGTACTGTACAATCCGTTCCATGGCTTTAAAAAACTGGAAGAAGGCAGACGCAGAGACCAAGTTGTTCCGCTTTCGCTCAAGGACATCAGGCAGCTGCTTAAGGTTTTATCCCCTCATTGGCAGCCCTACTTTGAATTCGCTATATGGTCAGGATTGCGCCCAGGCGAGCAGATCGCCTTGAAGCCCAGTGATATCGACTGGGAAGGCCAGCGGATTTCCATCCGTAGGGCCATCACCAAGGATGCCGATGGAAAGCGTGTCGAGGGTCCTACAAAAAACAAGTACAGCCGCAGAACCTTCGACCTGACAGAGCCGATGCTTAAGGCGCTTAGAAGGCAAAAAAAGATATGGGAAGTCTTGAATTGCGAGTACTTTTTTTGTTCGCCAACCGGTTGCCCGATTAGATTGAATAATCTTCGCAACCAAGTATGGCGCCCAGCTTTAAAAAAGGCCAAGTTGGAACCTCGCGCACTCAAACAGACCCGGCATACCTTCGCTACAATGGCTATTAGCTGTGGAGAGGATCCAGGATGGATAGCCGACACCATGGGGCATCGCGATTTGGAGATGGTCATCAAGGTATACACTCGCTTTGTTAAAGACAACCAAGGAACCGACAATGGCTCCCTCATGGTGCAGATGTATCGGCAGTCACTGGAGAGCGAAAATTGGTAACGCGCGCGAGATTTGGGACTGAATTGCGCTACTTTTGGGACTAAGTGAAACAGTTTTTAACCCGCTTTTACCATTCATTAAACCCCCTTTGAATTGGTTTTCAAAGGGGGTTTTCAACTTGGTTGAAGGACGCTTCCAAACCTACTAAAAATTCCTGATCAGCAGCTCTTTGCCGATGGTGGACTGCTTTTGAGACACCGAATACTGGAGCGACACAGTCCCGATCTTGAAGGCCTTGAATATATCCCGCATCTCGGGCGCATCATTGATGCTTAGCAGGAACTTGCCCTTGACGCCCGCCAGGATATCGGCCATTTCGACATAGTCGGGCTTGGTCAGGTTGTGGTTATAGTAGGGCGCCAGGTAGTAGGGCGGGTCCAGATAAAAGAACGTCTGGGGCCGGTCGTATCGTTTGACGAAGTCCTGCCACGGCAAATGCTCGATCTGAACCCTGGCCAGCCTCAAGTGGACCTCTGACAGTTCTTCTTCAAACCGGATCAGGTTGATCCTTGGGCGCTGTAATGGTCCGCCTCCGAACGTCCTGGCCCTGACCCTGCCTCCAAAGCAAAGCCGTTGCAGATAATAATACCGGGCGGCCCTCTGGATCTCCGTGAGCCCGCCCGCATCCTGTTGCCTTTTGTAATCCTCGAACCATTCCCTTGAAGACAACAGCCACTTGAACTGCCTTATAAACTCTTCCAGGTGGTGTTGCAGTATCCTGTAAAAGGCGATCAGGTCGCTGTCCAGGTCGTTGATGGTTTCATACTTGCTTGGTTCCTTGCGGAATAAAACCCAGGCTGCCCCGGCGAAGACTTCACAATAGGCGTGATGTTGCGGCATCATGCTGATGATGGTTTGGGATAGTTTGCTTTTGCCTCCAATGTAAGCCAACGGGCTGTTCATGTGCCCCTCCTTGTGCTATACCCGTATGGCCCGCGCGGGCAAACGGGAGTAGCAGCTTTGCTGTGATCCGATGTTCCAGCATCGGGTCGGTGGAGGGGTTGCCGCCCCTTCGCCTACTCCTAATCAAGCGAGCCCCGCCTACCTTATATATAAGGGGAGGCGGGGTTTTTTACTTTGGGTCCGGCAACTTCACCTTTTTCACGGCCAGATTCCGTTTGCTCCACCCGTCTTTGAGCTTTTCAAAGGCTTCGGGTGTGTAAAGCCGGTAATTATAGACTTCCCACGAGCCTTCATAGACGTATCCGGCGCGGAATTGCAGCGGGATATATTTGCCGCCACGCACAACAACGGCTTGGCAATGGCGGCGGCCGTCCTTGTCGTAGCCGTCCGCGATCATCACGGTTTCGCCCGTCGCATAGTTGACAACATCGGCGTTGCGCGGGGCCTCATTCCGGCACCATGTTTTATAAATCCTGGTGGAGCCGCATCCGCCCCACATCATGCAGCCGATTGCCACGGCCAGGATGATCGCCATGGCTTCGAGGGTCCGGTTCTTCATTCGCAATCCTCCCATGGGACGTTCCCCTTATTTTCGATCAATTCAAAACGCGGATCTGCGGCAAGGGCCGCGATGGCTTCCGGGGCGGCCTCGATCCACACAAGATCCGGGCCTGCCTTGGATGCGGAATGGCCGCACTCGACTTGCGATCCGTCCGCAAGGGTGAAATCGGTCCTACTGCCATCCAGAACCCGAAATAGTGCTTTGCTCGTCTCCATGATCGCTCCTTACCTGATATAAAGCCCGCTGGCGTATGAGTTGGGCCCGGTGCCCATGTATCCATGCCAATCCCCCAGGTTTGCGTTTATGATCTCCTGATCCGTGCCAACCTGGGCGAGGCTGTCCAGATCCGCGCCGTAGGAGAAGGTATAGACGTTCCCCACGCGTTCGATCTGAATGATCCCTCCGTCCACGTAGGAAATGGAGGATTCTATAATCGGCTGCCGCCAGCCTAACGCGGTGGTCACGGAATAGACTTTAAGACTATTGGCGTCGGCAGCATCGATAACGGCTGCAATGAAGTTTTGAGGATCGTCCGGATCATCCAGGGCCATAATCAGGCCTGACAACTCATCATCCAGCGCGGTTATGGGCGCCTTGAGAATTCGCGTGTTCGGCGCTCGGGTGACGCAATACAGCGAGGATTGTTCAGGCTTCCTGACCGATACGTAGTCCAAGTATCCATCGGTCAGGTCTTGATACCCGTATAGAATGTATCCAGCCCCATAGCCCTTTGTGGGCATGAAATGCTTTGACACGGACTGCGATGGCGTGATTAACGTGCCGCCCTCAAATGCGGATAACGTGGACTGCCCGATCTTTAAATTGGACACGGCCCCGGCCTGAGCCAGAAGATAAAGTCCGTCGAACGATGGAGGCGACACGACTTCCAAATACTGATCCCCGCCGCCAGCCGTCACCGTGGCCCGGCCGTCTGATACATCCCAGGAAGCCCCGATGGTCCATGCAGTAGGATCGTCAAAGTGGGGATCTGGAATATACTCCGCCCCTTCCAGGATCTCCCGCGCCCATGCGTCATCGTACCATGTGTCGCCGACGCCTGGCCCCCAGAACAAAAGCCGAACGGACGTGCAGCCTTCTGAGGCGGTGAAACAAAAATTAACGGGTTTATATGATGTGTCGGTTATGCCTGTTTCAATGGATGTTTGGATATATTCAGAATTTGCGCGGTCATAAAGCCCCCACCATCCAACCCCGGTCCCATCGCTGCGATTGTGAAACCCAACGGCGTAATGTTTTCCAGGTTCGACATCAAAGTTTTGGTATCTGTACGGGCTGGCTGCTCCGCCCCTGGTCAACTGGAGTGCATAGTCGCCATAATGGGATGTGCCGCTGATGGTGTAACTGCCATCGCCATCGTCGCCTGGCCATCCTGTAATGTCCCCCGTTTCAAAACCTGGGTTGGTTTCAATCAGGTTGACAGCCCCAAGGCTTTGCTGCTTGCAGGAAATGGATCTGTACGTGATGTCGGTGGTCACCCCGTAGCGCCATAATTTTATTTGGGTTGATGTATCAACAGCAACAAAGTAATAGTAGTTTACCCCCGTTGTCCAATCCATGACAACTGCGCTCAAAATACCGTCGCTAATCTCAAGCCGGACACTTCCGGCATCTATAGAGCAATCTATTTCTAACTTGTATACTCCGCCCGCAACGGTTGTTAGTGTTTTATATATATTGACGTTTGCACTTGACCCAACCATCCTTATGCCGCCTGAATCACCAGGCAAAACATAATTTGACGCATCCCGCTGATACATCAACCACCCATCCCACGAAACTTCCTTCAATTCGTAGCCGGGAATGACCGTTGCAGTGCTCGACGTGCAAACAAACCGGGTTCCGATCTCGTTGGAAGCGGCGCCCATCTCGGTGTAGTCGGGGCGGGGGAGGATTTGCTGGATGGCGGCTTCGTCGAAATAGGCTTTACCGCCTTCTGTCGAGGGGCATTTGAAATAGGGTGTAATGCGGGTACATCCATCGGGAATAGTGAATACAAAAGAAATTTTAGTCCAGGTAGTATCACTGACACCTGTACTTGTAGCCCCTACAATGTAAGTCCCACCAATATTGTTGTAAATGTAATACCTCCCGCCATAAGAACCATCCCCACAAGTCCAGAAAGACATCATATAGGATGCGCCAGGAATTACTGTGCGATTCGCTGACCCAACCCTGGTGTCCACACTTACTCCAGCTGTCAACTTGCAAGAATGACTCCCGCTATAAACAATGATTGCCTCATTGTTTATAGCACCATCGCTTTTATACTCATCAAAATTTGCAAAAACATCATCCCCGCCAATCCCAGCATCCTCAAAATCTCCATTGGGAACGATGTTCTCACCAAGCGATTGCTGTTGAACGCTCACGCCGGTATAAGTAATATCGGTTGCGCCTGTGTTGTCACGGTAGAAATAAACTCTTATGGACGTACATCCATCAGGCGCAACAAAGCAAAGCTCATTATCACCGCTTGACCATCCCATATTTGCGCTGGCGGAGATATCTTGTGAATTGGTGACGTCATATAGCCCAAGCCTTACGTCCCCGGCGGCTATTGTGCAATTTACCAACAACCTTTGTACCGTTCCGGCAACAACGCTGATTTCTTTTCTGAAATACACCGCGCTTGTGTTGTCGGAGATTAAGCGTAGGCCTCCCGTCTCGCCGGGCTGGACGTAGTTGGAACCGTCTCGACCGTAAAGCGTTGTATCATCCCAATAGGCCTCCTGAATGGAATCCGTGGCGGATAACGTGAGCGACGTCCCGTCCGCAATGAACCGGGTTCCCACGGCATTATCCGGCGCCCCGGCCAAGGTGAAATCCACGGAATCCTGGGCAGCGATCTCCACGTAATGCCCTGCATAGTCGGCCAGATCCCCGGACGTTATCTCCGATCCCAGGCTGGTAAGGGCGAAATTGCCGTTACTCACAAGCTCAATGGGCGCGTTCCCCTGGATCTCCATGTAGTGCCCGAGATAGGACGTCAAATCGCCGGAATTGATCTCCGGCCCCGTGGACGTTTCCGCAAACGTCCCGTTCGTCACCTGCTCGGGCGAGTAGAACGACGGCTGCACATGCAGGCCGTTGACGTCCACAAAGGCGCCGGCGCCGGACAGCCAGTAGGGGATCTTGCCCGTGGAAAAGTCGGTCATGCGGGCGGCGTATTGCTGCTTCCAGCCCCCGAAACCGTTGTACTTGCTGAATCCTGATAGCATGGGCGCCTCCTTACCGTGCGCCTACATAAAGGATAATGGTCACGGCGTCGCCGCCCGTTTCGCGCAGGCGCAGCTTGATTTCGGGCGCCACGGGCATGCACTCCTGGTTGCTTTCGATAAGCACCACGCCGTCCTCATCCTCCCCGGACTCATCGGTCAGGCCCGTGGCCATGGAGATCTTTCCTTCGCCCATGCGGAAATTGGTCTTGCCGATGCTGCCCAGGATGTCCACGGCCACTTCGCCGTCGCCTGTGATGTGCAGCTCCGCGCCGATGATGCCGTCGCCGCGCCCCATGCCCATGGGGCTGGGCATGGTCCAACTGCCACCGGCTTCCAGGTTGATTGTGATGGGATCGTAATCGCGAAAATTAAGCATGCGAGCCTCCTATGTTGCGTTGTCTATGGCGATGATTTCCAGCCGGTCCATTTCCCTGGCCTTGGCCGATCCCAGGAAGTGGGTTGTCTTGAGCACTTCGGCCGTGAACCCGCTCATGGAGTCCAGGGGGTGGGTGATGGCGATGTAATCCCCCGGCTCCGCCTCCATGTTGTCCAAATACACGGAAAGGTCGGGCATTTTCCGGGGCCGTTTGTGCTGGGCCAGGTAAAAGGCGCCCACGTGGGCGGCCATGGTTTCGTCGCGGACCGCATCAAAGTAGAAGTCCGCTTCCCGGGTGGGGTTGCGTTCTCCGTAGGTGGAAATGGAAGCCGCGTCCGTGCAGGCCGCGGCGTCCAGGTAGTCTCCAGCCTGGCTTCCCCCGGCCGTCTGATCCTTGTCAAAATGCACGGTGAAGGCGTTGATGAGGATGTCCACTGGCGTCCGGGAAATGGAAAGGGAATCCAGGACAATGGCCGAAGTTCCCACGGCCAAATCGGCGGATTGGGCGAGCTGGCGCGGCAAAAGCCGGGCTGTTCCGTAGGGCGTAAACCGGAAGAACGACCGGCATTGAAAGGCCAGCCGGGCCAGGAGGCTGGCGGCCTGTTCGGTCCGGGTAATGGCCAGGGCGAAAGCGTAGCTGTTTGTGCTGAAAAACGTCCCGGCTTCCGTGAATGCGGCCGCATCCAGCAAATCGGCGCCCATGCCCAGGCCGGTCATTAAAAGATGTTTGAACACGTGGTCCGGGCGTTCGATGATGGCGTTTGCCGTTCCCGTATAAGTCCCGGAGGCGTCGTCTTGATAGCCTTCCAGGTTTGCCGTGACCTGGCCGCCTATGACGGTGTCGGCGCTGGAATTGCCGGTCAAGGTTACAAGCACCCCTTCGGCGGCGGATGCGATCACGCCAATGCCGTAGGTTGCCTCCACGGACACCTCGTAAATGCGGGTCGCTTTTCCGAGGAACAGGTCGTCGCAGTCGATGTACACGGTGAACGCCCAATCGTTCCGGGAAAAGTTCCGGTAAACCGTGGCAACGTTGTCTACGCCGCCCGTGCCGGGAAGGTATTGCCGGGAGCTGCCGTCAATCCCCACCTTCAGATAATTGCTGCCCTCGCTGATATCCGTGGAATACACGATTTTAACGCGCAGGTTGGACACGGTCCCCAGGGAAGTGCGGGAAAAGGTGATTCCCAGGGGCTCGTTTTCGTCCATGGCGTTGTTGTAGGCGTAGGTGCTTTCATTCCCGTCCTTGGCGTTGGATTCGCTGTTCCAACTGCCCGATGAATCGCTCCAGCCGGTGGCCGGGATGGAAACCGTGGTGGAGCTGGAGGATTCGTGGGAGTGGTTTCCTTCGTCCACGTCCGCCGAAAGATTGACCTGCTTCACCACCGTGGGCAGGGCGGAAAAGGCGATCACGGCCTTGCCGGTGTAGCCGGTCAGCACGTCGCCTGTCTGGCCTGTGTAAGCCGTGTACCCGGATGTCTGGCGGACGCCGTCCACGAATACGTCGCCAATGCTTTTAACCGGATGCCCGGCCAATAGATAAACGTATTGGGAAAGCACCTGGGCGGCGCTGGCGCCGGCGTCATGCAAGGACGCGTCCGTGCTATTCGCTCCCCGGGTGCAGCCGGTCAGGGCATCGCCGGATTTGCCGGTGTAGGTTATTTGCTCCGAGTCGATTTGCACGGTTCCGGATGTTGGAAACACGCTGGCGTCTGACAGGGTGATGGACGTCGCCGAAGCGGTCACGTCGCCAGGCAGGTTGGACATGGCCCCGGCCTTGACGGCCAGGCAGGGCAGGTTATCCACGGCGCCGTAAACAATGGGCTGCATCTTGCCGATGGCGTCGGGGTCGGCGTTGGGGAAGTCGTCGTAGGTGACGGCCAGATCCCGGCCGATCAAACGGTCGTACTTGGCCCATAGGCCCTGGATAAGCAGGGTGCATGTCATGGAGTTGTATCCCGTGACCTCCCGGACGTAGCCCTGGAAGATGATTTCCTTTTCATCCCAGGCCAAGCCCTTGAACCACTGATAAATCGTGACCGGCACGGACTCCACGGGCTCGGAATCAAACAGGCTGGAAAAAGGCGTATCCCCCGTGTTGGCCAGGGTCAGTTCCAGGTCGGGCGCCGTGACCGGCGAAATCAGATCCCGGGCCGCGTCCGTGGCCGAATCCACGTAGGACCAATCCGTGACCAGGCCGGATATGGAAATCGTGCTGGTTTCAATGGTCAAAGGCCCCACATATCCTGAAAACGGGTGCATGAGGCTATACCCTGTGCCGACCCTGCCGACCGCGTATAAATAGCGCATGGACAACGCGGCCGAGAGCGTGACGCTCAGGGTATCCACAAGCACGGTCCGGGCGGAATCGGAATAGATGGCGAATGTCAAAACCTTGGAGGCCGAATTGTAGGCGATGGTTGTATAGTAGGTTGCATCGGCGAGCAAGGCCGTGGTTTGGTCACTAACGCTCCATCCATCGCCCTTGGCTTTTAAATTCACCACTACCCCGGTCAATGAGTACAAGGCGGTTTCGGCGTATATTGAAGCATTAAGGGATGACATACCACTCGTTCCATCCATCGCCTCATCGGCCACGCCCCATATCCCCATCCAGGAAAGTGGAAATGAATCGGCGCTGTTCACCCGAAAGGATGACTGTTGCACGAAATCAGCAAGGCCAAAAGCTCCGTCCCCCATGTCGCAATAGCAATAGACATTTTCGGATGTGGTGCTTGCGGGCACAGCAATCTGGATGGAATCGGACGCAACCGTGAGCACGCCCGGATCGTCCCCCTCAACAAATTCCGTGAAGTCTTGCTCCGTAGGCGATTCCAGAGCGACGGACACGGCCAGATCCCGGTCCGAAACAAGCAAGGGCGTTGCAAAATCAAAGTCCACCAGGTTGACGGGCGCCGTCCCCCGTTTGGCCCTTTCCGCGTCGAATGCCGTGTTAAAATCGCGCATCAGGCAACCTCCTCGCGAAGGGTGATCGTGCCCTTGTAGTAGGTGTTGGCCACAAGGCTTAACGGGTTCTCCACGTCCATAAGCCGGACCGTGTGATCGTCCCCGTCCTCATCCGTGAAAGTAAAGGTGTTCTTGGGGCCTACGGCGATGTTTTGGAGCCAGTCGGTGAAGTTCTCAAAGTCCGTCTGGGTCAACCGGGTGAAGACAAGCTGGAATTCCTGTTCCACCACGCCCTTGTCGTAAGCGTAAAGCTGCATGCCTTCGGTGTAGCCCGTGACCACGTTTACGGATACCGGATCATGGGCCGGAAGCGCACGGGCCTGGCTAAATGTGAATGTGTCCGAATCCTTGGTGAAGATGATGTTTGCCACGGCCTGCCTCCTGTTTAAAAGCCGGTTTAACAACCTTTTAAAGATATTTTGCGGGGGACAACCTTTTGTGAACAAAAGGATTTTCCCCCACACCCCCTTTCCAAAAAACTTTTTAAATCGTGTGAGCATGGGAGGCGTCCTTATTAAGCCCTCTTAAACAGATTAAGCCGCACCAACTCAGGCCCCAGGACATTGCGGGCAAGAGACCGCATATCCTCGGGGGAATCCAATTTCGAGCCTTGCGGCATGTTGATGACAATGTCCCCGATGGAAACGCTGCCTCCCTGCGCCTGGGCCTGGTTTTTGGTCCTGACTTCCTCGCCCTTATGCAGCACATACAGGCCCGTCTGAGGCACAAACCGCGTCCCGCTGGCGTAAGAGCCCATGATGGAATTCGGGTCCGGCGTGGAGGCCTCGCCCGTGTAAACGTCCTTGTGAATCGTGGTGATGGTCACGGTTTTGTCGTGGAGGGCGTCCAGCTCCTTTTGGATCATGTCAATGACCGGGGTGGCCGCGTCCTTGCCCCGGATTTCGATCTCCGTTTCCATGGCCTCGATTTGTTCGGCCAGGCTGGCAGCCAGATTGGAGAGATATTCAATCTCCATGGCCGCCTCCTGGGCCGTGGAGGCCAGGGAATCGGCCCAGGCCTGATCCGCCTGAATTTGCCGGGCCTTGGCCGACTCCATATCCCGGAAGGTGCGGTCGATAATCGCCCCGGCCCGTTCGATGTCGGAAACGGCCGCCGAAATCACGTCCTTGGAGGATACGACGGTTTGCTCAGTTGCCCGGCCCCAGGAAACCGTGGTTTGGGTCACGCCCTGGGAAAACTCCATGGCCAGGGAGGAAACCGCCTGTTGATAGGCTTGCAGGGCTTCCACTTGCTCTTGCCCTGACAGGCGCATGGCCTCCGCGAATTGCTGATTTAACGCGGACCTCCTGGACTCGTACTTTTCCATGGGGTCCATGGCGGTTTCGGCAAGGCCTTGAACCAAAGCGCCGGTTTGCTTGCTGGCGCTTGCCCGGGCCTTTTCCAGGGCCATCAACTCCTGGATGTGTTGGGCCTGTTGCTCCTTAGCCCGTTCGCTCATGGCCGTGACTTGAGAGTAAAAAGACTGATAAGCCGAAAGGCGTTTATTGACTGCCGCCAGATCGGCTTCGGCGGTTTTTAATATGGCTTTCACCATATCTTCGGAAGCGCCCTGGACGGATTGGGCGATAATGACGTTGTTATGGCCGATATTGCTTGCGGCTTTATCTCCGGATTGGGCTATTTGGTCGGCGGCGGCATTGATTTTTCGTTGCAGATCATCGGTGAAGCCTTCCACCATAATGCCAAAGTCCATCCACTTTTCAGAGGCCTTGCCCGCTTCATCGGCGCTTGAAAACATGGCCGAACCGAAATACTCCAGGCCGTCGATGGCCGTATCGAGCCATTTTTTGGGGTTGATATCCATCCCCAGAAAATTGCCTATCTTGTCGATGATTGCGTTTACCACCTTGAAAAACGGGGATTTGTCGGTCATAAACTTCCCGGCCTGTAAAACAGCTTGGCCGAAGGCCGTGACGCCCGCCAGCGCCGTGAAGATGGACTCCTTGACTGCATACCAGGCGGCCGGGATGTAACCGATGGCAGTGATGATCTTGGTGATGGTCGTGGCGATGACGGCCCCGGTTTTGGCGGCCCATTCGGCCAGGCGGCCGTCGTTGTACATCTCGCCGATGTAATCGCGGATCTTGCCCAGGGTTTCCTTCAGCACGGTAAAGGCGCCGGAGCCCATGACAAGCCTTTCAAACTCTTTCCAGTAGGCCTTCAGGCTTTCCATGATGCCCACCCAGGCGTATTGCAGCTTTTCGGACATGCCGCCAAAGCGTTCGTTCATGCCTTCCAGCAAAGCCGATATGGCCTGATTGGCCGTGACGCCCTGATTGCCCAAATCGCCCAATTGCTCCCCGGTCAGGCCCAGCTTTTCCCCAAGGATCTGATACGCAGGCACGCCCCTTTCGGCCAGCTGCATGATTTCTTCGGCCGATGCCTTGCCCTTGGTCTGGATCTGGCCAAGGGCGCGGGCTATGCCTTCCAGGGCTTCCTCGCCGCCTCCTATGGCGGACATGGTGTCCACCAGCGTGGTCATCTGGTCGATGGTCGGTTCCAAGCCCATGGCCCGCATCATCTTGAAAGACTCAATGGCCTTTTGGGTGTTGACCGGCATGGTCATGGCCCAGGAATTGAGGGCGTCAAACCACTCCTGGCCGTGCCCCTGGGTGATTGTGTCCAGGGACATTTGCAACTGCTCCATGCTGTCGGCCACGCTGATAAGCTGCCCGGACAAGGCCGCCAGGCCCCACCCGACAAATGCCACTATGGCGATGTTGCGAAGGTTGATCAGCTTTTTGATAAGCCCGCCGACATCCTTGTTCAACAGGCCCAGGGTGCGCCGGGACTTTTTGGAGGACTTCTCCACGGCATCCCCAAACTTGGTGATAACCGGGGAGCCCTTATCATCCACGCCGATCTCAATTTTTAGGGTGGCTTCGTTTGCCATATCAAAACCCTTAAAGGCTTTTGCGAGAGGGACACTTTTCTGAAAAAAAGGCCGCTGAGCGGCATCTTATCGGTTCAGCTTGTGCGGCCTCTCAATGTCATTCGCCAAAAATGATTTCCCCATTTAATGACAATTTATTGTCCCTCGCGCTCCCCCTTCAAAAGACTTTAAATCATGTCGTCTTAGGGGGAGACGAGTTGATCCATACTTCAATCACCGCCAGGTCAAGCCATTCTTCCAAGGTCAAGTCGTTGGCCCTGAACGGATATCCGGCCTTTTGCAGGGCGCGGATTCTAAAGAGTTTTTGCGTGTACGGGTGAAGGTCTTCTTCCCGGGCCTTGTGGCATTTGCCGCAGGCCCAGGAAAGATGATCGCCGAATTCGGCCCGGCACTTGGCTTCCTCCGCCTGGCCGCATATCCCGGCGCGGATCGCGGCCAGGTCGTCGCTCAGTTTTTTTCCGCGTCCTCACCGATTTCGGGTTCGTCGTCTTCCTCCACTTCGGCGGAAGAGTCGAACACATGCCCGGCCAACAGCATGACCAGATCGGCGGCGTTTTTCATGACCTGGTCTTTCCAGTCCTCAACGTAATTGGGAGACGAGGGATAGCTGGCCATGGGAACCGCTTTTCCATTTTCTTCCCGGGCGAAGTCGCCGTCCCGGAAGCCCACCAGGATCTTTTCGCCGTATTTCAGCCGGGCCTGGGAGATCCGCACCTCCACTTTTTTGCCCTTGCGGCGGACCGTCTCGTTTTGGTACGCGGCCCGCTCCGCGGTGGTGGGGTTGCGATAGAACAGGACGATTTTCGAGTTGGAAACGTTGTCCTGAAGGGTCAGTTTATTGGGTTCGTCGCTGAATACTCTTGCCATTTTCTCCATCCTTTCGTTTTTGTTCATTGGGCATGAAAACCATGCCCCTACGTTAAATTGTGTCGTCGTTTCGGCCCCTCCTCCCATTCGGGGTTTTCTTTGGGAGGGGGTTTGGGGGAACCCTTTCTTTTTTCCCTTCAAAAGAAAGGGTTCCCCCAAGAATCTTTTCCCGCTCCTACGCGGCGTAGCCGGATTGCAGGTTTTTGACTTTGACGATCACGGAGCCATACGTGTCGTCTTCAAGCACGGTCAGGTCGCCAGCTTCGGCCATGCGTTTGCCGTTGACGTTCAGGGGCGCCGAAAGCACTCCCAGCCTGGGAAAGATCAGCTCCACCTGAAACTTGTGGGGATCGTCGTAAACATCGCCCTGGCAAAGCAGATGCAGGCCGATGGTTTCGTTTGCGTCCATGTATTGCTGGACTATGTATTCCCGGAATTCCCTATCCAGCTTGACGGCCTGGGTGCGGCCTTCCCGGAAAGCCCGGGAGGCGTAGGCGTCCGCCGCGCCCGGCACGAATTCCACGGCCAGGTTGTTTTGCAGGGACCATTCAATGGAGTTGATTTCGGCGTCCAGGGTGCGGCCTCCCTGGAATGCGGAGCCGTCCCATGCGCCGCCTATGACCACGGCAAGCTGAGACACCCGAAGCGGGGATTCAGACACCCGGGATGGGAAGGTGCACCAACCGGCCTCGGTGGGCACGTACAGCACCTTGTAATTGACCGTGGCGCCTGCGCCGCCCGGATCGGTGATGGTAATCACGGCCGGGGTGGCATCGGACACGGCGGAGAATTCCACCTCGGTCCATTCGCCCGTATCCAGCTCCACCTTGATCTGGTGGACGTTGTCCAGGCGATCCTGGGCCGAAGAGCCGTGCACGCCGTTGGCGGCCAGGGTCAGGCTTTCGGCGTTGTCCAGGGCTTCTATTGTTTCCTGGATCACGTTGTCCGTGGCCTTGCCCGTCCCCACCAGGTCCGCGTTGATGCTGACCCAGGAATCCGCCGAAAAATTGGCGGTGATGGACTCCACAAACAGGGAGGCGAACCGGCGCTTTAAAACGCCTGCGAACTTCTCGGCCCCTGTGAAAGAGGGGTTGCTACGGGCGCCGTCCAGGTCGTTATCAATGGGCGTGATGGTGTGCTGATAGCCGGTCCCGGCCGCAGCCGAAGCGCACACGCCCAGGCCGTAGGCGCACAAAAAGGCGAAATGCTGGGGCTGGGCCTTGGGAAATGTGAACGTCGCTTCGGCGGTCCGGCCCAGGTCGTAAATGGTGTCCGGCTCCTCCTTGCCCGTGAGCTCCTCCGCGTTGCTCTCCCTGCGCGGAGTCAGGTTGATCACATTATCCAGGCCGCACAACAGAGCCAGGTCCAAGGTTTGCTCGGTGTTGATGGCGGTTTCCGCGTTGGCCGCACTCACGGCGATTGCATTATGTCTGGCCCTCGATGATCTCATGGCCTTTCCTCCTCAAAAGTATAGGTAAATATAAGTTCCTGCCTTTGCCATTGGGCGGTTTTGGTAAACGCCATTTCGCTGGGCGAGTCGTTGGGGCAAAAGCCGTCGATGCAATTAGCCAGGCTCAGGCGGTTTTCATCCAGCAATGCCTGAATCAATCCGGACAAAGCCAAAACGCCCCCGGAGCCCATGACGGCTTTTTCCGGGTCGATCACACGCACCCACGGGATAACCATCACGGCCCGGGCCACCTCCACCATGTTTCCCGAAAGCTCCCTGCGGCGCGATCCATGGTCCTTAATCCCGATGGCCGGGCTTTTGGCCGCTTCGGGCAGGTACAATTCAAACGGCGCTATAAAAATATCCCGGTCCCGGACGTCCGTTAATCCGGCCTTTAAGGCTGTTTGAACCGCTGTTAAAAGAGATTTCATAAGCGATTATTCCCGGGGGGAACTTTTTGAAAAAAGTTTCCCCCGGACCCCCTTCAAAAACTTTTTAAACTGGGCCGTCTCCCAGGTTGCTTTAGCCGATACCCCCCTATTTAAAGTTTTTTGGGGGGAGGGTTTGGGAGGGGGGCTTTTTTTCAAAAAAGGCCCTCTCCCAAGAAATCAGTTAAAAATTCGCCAAGGTGGTCGCGGTAAAAACGCGATCGTCTTTATCGGTTGTGGACTGAGGCCCGCTTGACGATTGCGGCTCCGGCGCGCTGGCGCCCAGCGTGACCTTGCCGGACGAAACATCCCGCAAAAACCGCACGGCGTTGTTGTAGCGTTTTTCCACGTTTTCGGGCGGCCCCATGGAGCGGCGGCCGTACAGGTTGTATATGGCGATGTCCACGCTGATTTTGCGGATCATCCCCGGCGCCGGCGACAGCGGGATGTCGTAGCGTGTGCCGCAGTACGAATCGATTTCCGAATCCGCGTCCGCGATCGCCCCTGCCAGAACCACGGCGTCCACGGCCCCGGAATCGTCGTCGTCGGTCAGTTGGATCAGGATGTCCTGATCCAACTGTTTTTCAATGTCCGTTTGGGTGGAGTAGGCCATTATCCGAACGCCTCGCTGATCAGGTAAGCCATGTCGGAGCACACGGCCTTTTCCACGATGCTGGTTTCGACCTCGATCACTTCGCCGCCGCCGCCGCGATCCTCATCCCGCCAGGTGCGGACTTTGTATCCCTGGGGCGCCGCCATCTGCTTCCAGACGAAAGACTTGCTCCA
Organism: Desulfatibacillum aliphaticivorans DSM 15576; assembly: GCF_000429905.1. Classification (NCBI taxonomy): domain Bacteria; kingdom Pseudomonadati; phylum Thermodesulfobacteriota; class Desulfobacteria; order Desulfobacterales; family Desulfatibacillaceae; genus Desulfatibacillum; species Desulfatibacillum aliphaticivorans. Next base: position 81,095 of record NZ_AUCT01000010.1, read on the forward strand.
GGAGACGCCTTCCAGCTCCGCATTGGGATCAATGTAAGCCAGCACAATGGACTTGGGCCAGACGTAGCTGAAGCTGGCCGCCTGTTTTTTATTGGCCGTGTTGTATTTGGCCGCGCCGATGTGGATGTGTTCCACCCCGAAGATTTCCTTCATGACGTCGATGGTAACCTGGGCCGGTGCGCTGCTGGTGGCGCCGCCCTTGACGAAGTCCAAAAGCTGGGGATGGCGTTTAAGCACGTCGTATCCGGGCTTGCTCAGGATCATGGTGTTGGGTTCGTAAAAACAAGCGGACTTACCCGTATCGATCACGCCGATGGGGTCGGAGTTATCGTAGTCGCTGAGCTGGCTCGTGCCGGAAAGGGTGATCTTGTATGCGGCGCCGAAATTGGCCGCCGTGGTGGCGAAGTTCTTCACCCGGATCTCGCGATCCAACAGGATGAGGTCCGTCACGGTTTCCGTGGTTTTGGTCCTGGGCCTTAAGGGCATGTCGGAGTTGGCCACCACGGAGTCCGGGAGAAAGCTCTTAAGGGCCTTATCGTTGCAGGAGTATTCCGCCTGAGACACGTTCCAATCCACTTCATTGGCGGAATCCTTGGGGCCGCGATCGGTCTTGGCCGGGGTGAAGCGATCCTTTTTGTCATAGACAAAATACTTGTCGCTTTTCTTGGGCACCAACACCATGGGACAAACCCCGTCCGCGATGAACTTTCTGTTTCTGTATTCCACGGCGACGTTGGATAATACCGAATCGACATGGACGTTTTGCACTGCTGGCATAGTTCGCCTCCTTTTATTGGGTCAGTAGGTGGTTATTCTGCGTCAACGCCCAGGTAACGAGGCCCAAGCAGCTTGACTTCGATCAGGTCGCCGTCCGCCGTGGAGGGCTCCAGGGCGATGCAGAAATACTGCGCGTTGTCCGTGGTCACCTTGACGCCATGGTAGTTGCTGTTGGAGCCCAGGGGATCGCCTGCGGCGATGTTCACGCTGTTTCCGTCCACCACAAGCAGGCTGGTGCCTTCGGTCGCGATTTCGGCGACTTCGCCCTGGGCTTCGGGAGCGTTTTGCAAGACGCCCAGGACCGTGGTCCCGGCCGAAGAATCGCCGTAGTCGAACTCTTCGTCGCTTGCGATGGCGGCCGCGTGATACTGATTGTCGGAAAGATCCCGGGCCGCTGGCCTGCTTATGGTTCCTGCCGGTTTGGATTGTACGCCTGCCATAATTCACCTCCGTGTTTGCAAGTTTTAGGGCGGACTTATTTGACCAGCCCGGGGTTTTCCTTGGCGACTTCCAGCAGGGCCTCGCTAAAGGAGATTCCATCTTCCTTGGCCCGCTTCCTGGCCATGGCCGCGATCTTTTCGTCATCGCCGCCCGGATGCACATCCTTGTCCGGCCCGGCGATTTCGGAGAAGTCGATGAGCTTGGGCAGATCCGCGAGAAACCCCTGGAACCAATCAGCCGGGGTTTGCTTGGCCTGGCCTTCGGCGAACTCGATCTCGGTTCCGGCGTCCAGCCCTTCCATGAATTCCTGGATGCCAGCGTCTTTCCATGCCGGGGCGATGGTTCCGTCCTTGATCCCGGCTTCCACAAATGCGGCGATTGCCTTTTTGCGGGTTTCCTTGGCCTCCTTGGCCTGTTGTTCCGCGAATTCCGCCTCCGCCTGTTCGCGGGCTTCCTTGGCCGCCTTGTCGGCCGCTTCCTTTCGGGCCTGGTTAATGTCCGCTTCCGAAAAGCTGACTGCGGTTCCTGCGGGTTCGCCTTCGGGCATGTCGTCAACCGCTTTGCCGAAAGCCTCTTTTACTTTGTCTTTCCAACTCATGGCCTTGCCTCCTGTGTTAGTGGGGTCTGAAAACATCGGTTCATCAAGAGGGGATGCAAGCACTTCCTCGATTTCCCATTCGGGAACGATGCCGTCTGCGGCGTCCTTGCCTTCCTTTTCGATGATCCATTCGCGCAATCTTCTAAAAATCCTTGCCAGGGACTTCATTTTGTACGAGTCGATCTCCTGGCCGAATTCAATGGTTATGGATTCCTGATCCCCGGAAAACTCGATATTTTTGAGCCCCTTGATTGCCGGGGGAACGGCGCCCAAAAAGCCCACGTGCTTTAAGGAGCCGTCCGGGTAAAAGGAAGCCGAGCGTTTTTTGTACAGGCCCTTTTCCACCAGGTCGGCGAACTCGGGCTGCACCTGGTTGAATGTCGCCTCCAGGATCTTGGCTCCGTTTTTGTCCACAGCCCGCAGGGCGGACACCCAGCCGAAAGCCGGGGCGTTGGTCTTGGGATGCCCGCACACGATGGGCGGCTCGTGTTCGGCCAGGTCAAAAGAGGCCACGGCCTTTTCGATGAGCTTGTTCACGTCCTGCTCCCGGCCTTTGCTGTCCCGGTGAGTTCCCCCCCTGGCTATTTCCACCCAACCGCTTAATCCCTTTTTCATGCCGCCTCTCCTTGCCCTCGTTCCCATGCTGTGCGTGGGAATGTTTTCATCTCGTTCCCATGCTGTGCGTGGGAATGCTTCCCGGCCCGCCTTATTTCGATTCTAAGCCCCCGCATCCTGAACCCGCCCTGTCATGCGGCCGGGCCTTGTTTAAAAAGACACGGGCGTTTTTAAACGTGTTCTGAAAGCCCTTTAAGCCTGCTCCAGGATGTCCACGAGCGACTCCCTGATTTCGCCCCAATCCTCGGGCTGCACCATCATGAACGGCCGGGCCGGGATGTCGCCCCATGGCAGGGTTGTTTTCCTGTTGTGCGAACTCACCTTGACGCCGTCCCTGCGGGTGAACGATTTCACCCGGACAACCTTTTGCCCGAACTGTCCTTTCCTGGCGCCGAAATGGAGCGTGGCCGCCTTGATGCTGTTGGCCGAAAGCACCACCTTGTCCGGGAAGGCCTGGTAGGAAATGCTCCGCATGAGTTCCCCGGACCTGACCAGGATCTGGCCGGGCCATTTTTTTTCTGCAATGCGCCGGGAGATGGTGACGTCCGAAAGCCCCTGCCACGCTGGGCGGCCGCCGACCTCGAAGTTCCGCAGAATGCTTGCGTGGACGATTTCGCCGATGACTTCCATGACCGGCGTCAGATCGCCCAGGCGCTGAAGCAGCTTGCCAAGCAGGCCAGCGACCTCCGCGTCATCCACGGATATGACCTGATTCACGCCCATTTACGCGGCCTCCTTGAAAGGCATGTTCGCCCATCCCGGATCGGGGATGAGATACCGGGCGGGCATGGTGTGGCCGGTGGCCGGGTCCACGGGTTCGATCAGGGTGTTGGTGGGGTCCACCGTTTCGACCTTCCACTTGTTGCGGGCGATCTCCCGGGCGGACACAGCCACGACCGTGCAGCGGCAGTTAAAGCCGTTGGGCGGATACCACTTTTCCCAGACAGGGTGATCCCACCGGAATATCTTGCCGTGCATGGCCGCGTGCTCCGGCCGGGAGCTTGCGTCCAGGACGGCCATATACCGCCAATAAGGCCGGGCCGCCTTCATGGCCGGGGTGGTCAACTGCCTAAACCGCCCGCCCTGATAGCTGACCTGCATGTTCGTGCGCCAGATGGTGTTCACCCGCCAGGGCCTCAATGCCTTGTAGCCCTTGCTTTCAAAAAGGGCCGGCATGGCCTTCATGAAATTTTCCAGGGTGGAGCCTTCCTCCATGGCCTTGAGGATTTCGGCCTTGACCATGGCCAGCAAATCGGCGCTGGCCACGCCCGCGATGCGGAAAGCCTTGTCCCGGAAGTAGTCCATGGCTTCCTTGAAAGGAGTCCCCGGCCCCCATTCCGCCTCGGAAAAATCGGCCTCGGATTCCACGGATTCAACGCCCAGGGCGTCGGCTTCCATCAGGGACGCGGCCAGGGCTTCGGCAATGGATGCGGAGTCCATGGACAGGGAGTCTATTTTGGCGGCCGCCTTCTTGAGGGAACCGGCCCCACGGACAAACCCGGAAATCTGCCCGAGCCAGGCTTCCATCAGGGACGCGGCTTCCTTCACGCGGGAATCCGCCCTGGCGTCCAGATCCCGCTGGAAACTTTCCTCCGACAACTCGATCACGGCCTCGGCGAATTCCGCGGCGCCGTTCTGTTTTTCGGCCTCCGCCATAATGCCTTGCATGGCTTCGGGCGTGATCAGCTCATCGCCGCCCGGCCTTGGCTCCAGGCCCAGGCGATCGCGGGCTTCGTTTTTGCTGATCGTGCCGTACTTGAAGTGGTACTCATACAAGGGGCTCTGGGCGTCCTTGGCGTTTTCGGGCCTGGGCAGGTTGTAGGTTTCGTACCAGTAATCGTCATCAACCCGGACGCCGATTTCCTTGGTCAGCGTCTTGTCCCGTTCGGCCAGGGCTTTCAAATCCTGCTCGGGCTCCACCCGGAACCACATCCGGGGATATTCGGTGACGCCGGAATAGTTGTAGTCCACCATCCAGGGGATGAGGCTTTCGTTCAGGCATTCGGCCAAAAGATCCGCGTCCGCCTTCAGGATGTCCTGGCGGACCGCTTCCTGGGAATCCTCATTGCCCAGCTTGCCGGGGGTGCCTTCGGTGGATGCGGTCTGGCCCAGGACCGCCTTGGAAATCTGCTTGTCCATGTATTCGCACACGGTTTCATACGTGACCTTGCCGCCCCGCTTGGCCTCCAGGAATTCCGCCGCCATGCCCTCCGGGATGGTGATGCAGGTTTCGTTTTGGATGGCGTCCAGGGTGGCAAGCAGCTTGTCCTTGGCGTCCTGGTCGGCGTTGGGCGGGTATTTGCCAACGGCCGTGGGCATGCCGAATTTTTCCAGGAAAACCATCCAGTATTTGATGCCGTGCTTTTTAAACCAGACGCTCCACCAGAGCTTTTGGCCCAGGCCCTTGCCGTAAGGCGAGTCGGAATCGCCGTAACAGAAAACCAGGAATTTGCGGTCGGGAACCGGCTCGCCGTCCATCATGTTTTCCGGGGTGAGAAGCCGCAGCTCCCGTTCGTCGGTAAAGGCGAAGCGGCGCGGGTGCTTGCCGATGATCTTTTTCGGGAGCCATTTGCCGCCACGGTTGGTCCACATGATTTCTCCCACGCGGAACCCGAAAAGCACGGCCTGCATCAACTCCTGGATGGCCTGGGTGAAGTTAAACCCGCCCAGGGCTTCCTGGACAAAGTCCGCTATTTCCTGGCCGCGTTCATCATCCGAGCCTGGCCTGACCTCAAGCTCGCACCCGGCAACGGCCAGGGCGCGGGTTTGCAAAACGCTGGAGGCGTGGGAGTCGCGGTCCACCTCATCGTACAGCCGGATGCCTTTGCCCCCCGCCTGGGTGCGCAAGACAGGGTCCGGGTTTTCCAAATGCCCGAACCATCCCGCAAAAAGGTCGATGTCCTTTTTGATGGAGGCTACTTCATTTTTCTCGGGCTTTTTAGTGACTTGTTCCTCTGTCATGGTTTACCCCATAAACCCGTCCATGCGGGTGGATGCGCGTTTTTTGCCGGTGGAGTTGAAGTCGATTTCCACGCCGTCGATATTCTGGACGGCGTACCAGGCCATGCACCCGGCTATGGCCGAATCCCCGTGGCGCTGCCCTCCGTCCGAGCCTTTCGTCCGGTAATCGTCCGGCACCTTGGCCACGCCTTTTCTCATCTTTACGGACCGATGATCCTCCAGGATGTCCGAGTCCCTGGGGATAAGGATTTCCTTGTCTTCAAAGGCCTTTTTGTATTTGGGCATGGTTTCCTGATACCAGCCCTGGGACGGACTAACCATGTGGATGCGTGCGGAGCCGTAGCGCTGCATGGCCACTTCGGCCAGGTATTGGCCGTTGCCCCGTGAGTCCAGGGCGCCGCCCGTAAAACGCGGCAGCCTGTCCACGATGTAAAAAAGCACATGCCTTTGCTGCTCAAACGGGACGTTTCTCAAGTCCGCAACAAAGGGCGCGTGGTATTTCAGGCCGGGCTGTTCCTGTAATGGGAAGATGTCGGTCAAGTCGCCTGTCCGGCCGAAGTCCTCTCCAAAGTAGGTTTTCAAGTATGGGTCCAGCCGATCCAAATGCGGCTTAAGGTTTTCCTCGCACCATTCCCTTGCCGCCTTTTCCCGGACGAATTCATGCTCGTGGACGAAAGAGTCCTTGCACTTCCAGCGATAAACCGGGATGTCCGGGCTCATGCACGAAAGGACCAAAGTCCGGGCCAGGTAGATATCCGCGCCATGGGCCGGGATCACGAACAATTCCTCGTCTGCGTCGTCGCCGTAATTGTCCACAACGTCCTTGCGCCAGGCGTCCTGGCCTTCCTGGGTCCATTCGATGCCGCGCCGCAGGCAAACGCGGCCGTAAAGTCCGTCCGCCAAGGCGTCGTCAAATGTGGTGGTGTGGAGGGAATAAGGCTTTTTCCCCGCCTTGATAGCCTCGATCAACTCGTTGAATGGGTTGTCCACGCCGTTATGGGTGGAAATGATAACCACGCGGCCGCCCCAAATCAGCATGGCCATGGCGGCCTTGATAAGCCCGGCCAGGTCGTCGTGAAAGGCCGCCTCGTCTATAACGATCTTCCCCTGCTTGCCGCGCAGGTTGGCGGGCCTGGAGGATAAGGCGACAATCTTGTGCCCGGAATGAAACCGGATGCGAAAGGCCAGGATGCTTTTCTTTTCGTCGGCTTCGTCGTCAAACAGGAATTCCTCAATCTCCCCGGCCGCCTCGTTGTAAAACCGCGCCCAATCCGCGCAATCCTCTATGAACTCCTGGGCCATGTCCTTGTTGTAGCCGATGTAAAACACGTCCATGCCATTCTCGGAAGCGGCAAGGAGGGTGTCTTCTCCGGCTTCGCCCCAGGAGGCGCCGATCCGCCTGGATTTCTCCCACAGTTTGACCTGGGCCTGATCCTTGGCCCATTCTTGCTGGTAGCCAAGAAACACAGCCGGAGTGCGGTGGGAGCGGTCTTCTTTTCCAGGGTGGCCTTTCATCAGTTGGCAATCCCCAATATCTTGCGTTTGATTTTGTCGGCAGCGTCATCGGACAGGCCGCTCTTTTTCACGGCGTCCGCCACTTCGCCAGCCACCTTTTTGACCCGGGCGGCCAGGTCGGCTTTCAACTTTTCCCGGGCCACGGAAGAGGCTTGCAGCTTGGCCACGTCCGAAATCAGCCGGGGAATCTCCAAAATGTCCGCCTCCCCGGAAACCAGCCCGGCCATGACCTTTTGCAGCATCATCTTGGAGGTGGCTTCCTCCAAGGTCAGGCCTTCGCCCACCTCGGACTTCAAGGCCTGGGCCTGGTCTTCAAACTGTTTGACGGCCTGATAAGCCTCGAAAAACGTCTTGCCGTACCGGCCCATGGACGAACGGCTGATGTCATGGCCGCGATCCTTGCAATACTGGCAGGCTTCCTCGTAGGTGGCCCCTTCCAGGAGGATGCGGTGCAGTTCTTCCCGGAGATCCCGGGGAAGCTCCGTCTCGATCCGGGAGCGTTTCCTGATTTTGGCGTGGCCCATTTATTCCAACTCACTTTCCAGGGCGGCGATCTTCCCGCAGGTTTCCAGGTATTCGGCTTTCAGGGAGGCGGCTTCCGACAAATGAACGGCCGCGCCTTCAATGTCCAATTGCTCGATGGACGTCACCGTGCTGGCGGCCAGGGTGTTTTTGACGGCCCGCAAATTGGCCGCGATCCGGCCTGCAAGCTCAATCTTTTTGGGTTTCAGGTCGGCGATGTGTCCTTTGATGATGGCCCTTTGCGTATTCATTGACCGGTCTCCTTTCTGACCATGGGGCAGAAGGTGTTGTTTTTGATGGCGTTCACCAGGTTGGTTTGGGCCTGGGTGTTCAGGTGGATGATTTCGGCCAGCTCGTTGGCCAGCTTCTGGTAATTGGTCACAAGCTCCACGTTGTTTTCGTAGAACTTGGCCAGGGTGGCCATGTCGTTTTTGTACTCCGCCAAAATCCGTTCGGTGCGGCGCTGATCCACATACCAGACGATAAAAATCAGGCCTGGCAGACCCAAAACGCTGGCGATCACCCCAATTGTCGAAGCCGGTATGGTTTCAAGGATTCCCATTTATCCTCCCGTGGTTTTATGGAGCCGTTCGTATTCTTCCTGACAGTCAATGCATCTTTCACAGCCGGGTACGGCTTGCCGCCTGGCCAGGGGGATGGGGTCTCCGCAATCCCGGCATGTTTCGTATGTGCGTATGCCCGGCCTTGTCCTTGCCGCCGCTATGGCCTGGCGGGTGAAATCTGCCTCTTTCTCTTGGGCCATGTCCGTGGCGTCTGGCATGCGCTTATCCTTGGCCGCGTATGGCTGACACGACGCTGGACACAATGCCTGGCTTTGCCACTTCGCCAGCCTTGGCGCGTTTCTCCTTGCCGCGATCCCAGGTTGTGACGCCCAGGATCGCCCCGAAGGATAGCCATATCCAGTCCGGAACGTTCGGCACCTCGCAATGCGCCAGGGGTAAAATTACGTAAACAGCCAAGGCTGTGACTGGAAAACAGAAGCCGATAAAGGGCCGCCATGAGTATTGAATCCAATGCTCGGACTTCCCTTCTGTCCGCATAGTCGAGTTGACTTCCTGGATAGTCGTCACACGTTCGGCCGATTCAATGCGGGCGTTTTCCACCACCAGCTTTTGGAGTTCCAGGGTGTTTTGTAGTTCCAGTTCCCGGAGCTTGAGAGCGGCTTCCGGGTCGGCGTTTATGGCGGCTTCCAGGGCCTCGGGATCGTCGGGATCTGTCCCGAACAGGGAGGCAACCAGGGTTCCAAGTGCTGCGCCTCCGGCCGGGCCTGCCACGGCTGTTCCGAGTAAGGGCGCTCCCACCTTGGCGATCGTCTTGCCAACTGATTTCCAATCCATGCGTTTATTCCCCCATGAACAACGCCGGGTCGGCGTGCTCGATCTGCAAATGCACGTGGGGCTGCATGTCCGGGTGGTTGTACCGTTGGGTGATGTCCTGGGCCGTGCCGATGACTTCGCCCTGTTCAACGCGATCGCCAGGGCGTTCGGTGACGTCCACATAAAACATCTTGACCGCGACCTTATCGCCCTGGATAAGTACGCCGCTGTATGGCCCTTGGGCGTATGGCCTGGCCAGCCGGATAACGCGGCCTGTAATGGGGGAGACAACGTCCTGGCCGGGTTCACAAAGGAAGTCCATGCCTTCGTGGATGCGTCCGCCTCGGGAGGCTCCGTAAAAACCGGCGCCGGCCGCATCGCTTCTCATGCACTTTCCGGTGGGGCTGATGATGATTTTTTCCATATCGTTTTCCCTCTCGTTCCCATGCTCCGCGTGGGAATGCATACGATTGTCCGTCATTCCCGAATGTCCCTATCGGGAACCCAGCGTCGTTGTATTTCTCCCTCCCCCTTGACGGGGGAGGGCCGGGGTGGGGGTGATTCCCCGCGCCATTTAGCCGCCGGGCTTCCCGGCCTCCGTCGCTCCCTCCCCCACTGCCACGTTGAAGGGAGGGAGCTTTCGGATGGAGTGATACTGATGGCCTACTGCTATGGCCCGGCAAGTGGGGGCTTGCAGGGCAAATCATGGGGCCTACTTTATGGGAAATATAGAGGGGAAGTCGCGCCGGTTTGTCCGGGTTTGTCCGCTTAATTTGATAAGTTGTGAAAAACTTTTAGATATCGAACAGGGAGAGTTGCTGGGGTTGCTCCGCATTGATGCGGGCGTAGGTTTGGTTGCGGATGAGGTAGGCCACAAGCTCGTCGTGTCTGACGCGCTTATGACCTCCTGTCGAGTAGGTATCGATGCATTCCGGGTCCATGGGGGTGGTTTCGCTGGGTCCGGGTTCGTAGGTGTTTGCGCGGCGGCGGAAAGTCCGGTCGGATATGCCCAGGATGCGGCACACGTCGCCCGGAGTATAGGACGGCTTGGCCGGGATCTTCGCGACATCAAGCATGCCCTTCAACTGCATTTCCGCCGTTTTAACGTCCATTTAAAACCTCTTTAAAACACGTATTCAACCAGCGCCAAGATCCCAAAGATTATTAAGACCGCAATAACCAGAATGCCCGGAACCGCCCACGTGTTGTCCGTAGGGGCAGGGTTTCCCTGCCCGTCTTTTGTAGCGGCGGGCCCCTGTGCCTGCCCCTCGTTCCCATGGTCCCCGTGGGAATGCATACCGGCGTCCATTCCATGGATTTCCCTCCATTTTTTTGACGCTTCCGGGCCGAAGCCTCTTTCCAGGCCGCGCTCCAAAATCTCTTGTTTCATGTAAACTGCCAGGTCCAGTACTTCCTGGTACGCATCCAAAAGGGCGTCCCGCCCGTTATGGGTGGTCAAAGGTTCGCCGTATTTTTTAATGCCAACCTGGATGCGCGCTTCCAGATCTTTAATCACTTCCGGCAATACCTCCACGCCCGGCCTTTCGCGGGTGGGCTTGGGTTGTCTGATTGCTGCTTTGCGTTCGCTCATTAGATGTTCCTCAATGATTTCTTTTCGGTGTAGTCCACGTCCAGCTCCAGGCACAGCATGCCCAGCTCACGGCGGAAATCATGCCAATGGATGCGGCTTTCCCGTTCTTTGTCGTGGTTGATTTTGCCGACTTTGTAGTGATCCACATACTTGTGGGTGGCGCGGATCACGGCCAGAGCCTGGGCGGGGTCTATGACCGGCTCCAAGGATATCCAGGTTTTTATGCCCATGGCCTTGGCGGTTTTTATGGCCGCTATTCTGCTTTTCACCGTGGCTGCAAACGGCTCCCAACGGTTGACCGAGCCTTGCTTGATCCATACAAGGGAGGTTCCGAAAGAGCATTTGTCGTACCCTTTCAACAAATGGAAATCCTTGATCGCTCTTAGCCCGCCCTTGGTCAAAACCGTAAATCTTAATTTATGATGAATTAAGATTTTGATTGCTTCGCGGGTGGCTTCCCCGCCCATCCACGGGTAAGGATCGCCGATGAATGACAAAAGGATTTCTCGGTCGTCGCCTTTGGCTTCCACCCTGGCCGCGTCATGTTCCAGCCTTTCCAGGGCGTTCTTTTTCAGTTGGGCCGGTTGGTTGAATGCTTCGCGCGCCTTCCTGGTGGCGCCGGGGGCGTAGCAGTACAGACACCCGTGCGGGCATGTCGTGTACAGGTTGCAGGCAAGAGGCGCGTATTCCCTGGCCGCCCCTTTTGGTTCGTAAATTATTTTCATTTTTTCAGACCCTTTTTAAAGTCCTCATAGATGCTTTTGCCGATGTCTTTGCTCAGGCTTTCGCCGTATCCTGCGGCGCGTGCTGCCTGGGCTGTGCCGTCGTTTTCGGCCTGGTTGCGTTCTTTTTCGATGATGACGGATTCCTCTTTGGCGATGGAGTAGGCGATGGCCCGCAGGTAGTTGTGTGAGTCGAGAGGAAGATCCGAGGGCGGCCTGGCAATCATGCGTTCGATGGCCCTGGCCCAGATTTCCGGGCGGTTTTGGAGCACCCGGTTGTTTTTCCATCCGATTTCAGCGGCCATGGCCAGGGAGTTTAATTCCTGGATCAGGCGGAGGGCCTTTTTCCATTGGAGTCCCCGGCCTGATGCAGGCCGGAAAAATCCCAGGTACGAAAGCGCCACGGGCGCCACGGCCTTGTTCATTTTGGCGACGATGCCCAGGCATTGCCGGGCGTCGGCGTCATTCTCCCACGCCTCCGCGCTATGGATTGCCCCGCATGACGGACAGACCATTTTCATGCTCACCACCTTATCAACACGCCCTCAAAGGGCAGGCCGTAGTTTTGACGGAAAAAATCGACAAACTTTTCGGTCAAGGGGAATCCATCATCCTGGGCCAGCTTGAAAGCGGCTTCTCCATTCAATTCCTTGCCGTCCAGGACCACGCTTTCATCCGTATTAATTCGGATCGGCTGCACAGACTGGCACACGGCCTCCCGAAGAAAGATGCGTTTGCCAGGCTTATAAGGCCCGGTATACATGCGCAGGATGTCGCCCGGCTTGATGGGCCGTTTCCGTTCCTTGCGGATGGTTTGATTCTTTAGTTCCGCCTTGACCATTGGCGCGAACTGTTTTTTGAACCCGACCACATGCTTGATTTGTTTTTTCTGTCCCGTCATGAATTACCCTCCAATCAGGTCTTGTTCGCCCTTGGAATTGACGCCGTGCCTCACGTACACCTGTGACCCGGCTTCGCTTCCGTCCATCATGGCCTGGACGTCGTGGATGCTGACATTATGCTTTTTGCGCGGCTTGGAATCGACCAGGGCGGGATATTTTTGATCCATATAAGCTGTGATCAGCCTGTCCTCTTCCTCGGTAAGCGGAGGCTTGGGCAGGTTTTTAAAAGCGGCAAGCACCCACATTTCAGACCAAAGATCCGCCCGCTTTGTTTTGGTGGCCCTTTTCAGGCGTTTGGGCAGGCTGGCCATGTAGGCTTTGCGCCCGGCGACCAGGCGGCGGCGGAGCACGTCAAAGGTGTAGGCGGCAATCTCGGGATTGGGCGTGCGGCCTATAAAGTCCACGGCGAATGTGTAGTTTCGCCCGTCCCATCCGGGCAGGGAAACCGTGGAGCAGCGGAACAGCGCCCTCACTTTGTCGATCAAAAAGCCAATGTGCCGTGGGGGATTGTTCGCCCCCTGGGCCTCCTGGGTTTTTTGCCCGCTGATGTCGGACATGGCCACTTCATCCATGGAGATGTTGTACTTTTCCATCATGGCCTGGGCGTGGCGCAATGCGGACGCCGCCTCGTTGACGTTGGAGCTCCGCCCCAAAGCCAGGCACTTTTTGATTTTTTCGATGATTTGAGAATGATCCATTACGCCTCCTTATCCCTTCCATGCCTTTGGGCGTCTTTCCGCAGGGCGGTTATAATCTTGTACAGGTCCTTGGTATCCACCCATGCGATGCGGTCCACCTTGCATATGCGTTTTGCCATGGAGTCCGCATAGGCCCACGGCCTCCCGGCTTCGGCCAGATAGGCCTCGATCTTTTTAAGCTGCGCGGATCTGCTGGACTTCGAGTCCATGTTTTTGGGGCGGCCCGGGTAAGAGTTGCGTTTTTTGCGAGTCGCCTTGAATCCGCAGTTTGCCAGGTGCTCTAAAACGGCGCGAAAGCCGTTAGCGTCCAAGTCCTTGGAGCTTTTGACCTTCGCGACGTTATGCAGCATCTCGCGGTACGTTGTTTCATCCATGCCAAGCTGATCCTTGGCTATATGGATTTTCGCCAGTTGCTTTTTGCGCCATACGGCGTAGTTATTGGGCTGATTGGTCATGCCGCTTTTGCCTCCTTGCGGATATTCCTGATTTTCGTGAGGTGCGGGCATTCCCCCAGGCGGACGCTCATGGGTACGTCCAAGTGGCTTCGCAGGGCTTGCATCATGCGTTTGGCCGATGCTTTGCTTTCGTGGGTGCAATGGGGTTCGGTGCCGAATTGTTTTTTGAGTTCCTGCCTGATTTCGTAGCCGCCTTTTGTTTGCCAGTACCACCAGTCGCACAGCGGCACGGGTTCTTCGTCCATATCCTCGATGATTACGACGTGGCATTTTAAAGCCATGATTTAAACCTCCATCCGATAAAGCCATTTTCCGCCGTCACGACGGCAATGGATAACGCGGCCATTTTCCCGCAGCTCGGCCACAATGGAATTGACCGCGCACACATTGGCCTGGGCTATGATTGCCATGGTGGAGAATTCCAGGCCCGAGGAAAGCAGGGCGTCCACCTTTTGAAGCCGTTCGCTTTTTTGTATGTCTGCCGCGTTCATTGCCGCCTCCGTTGGTTGGTAATGGCGGGCCTGGCAGCCCGCCTTCGGTTTACGCCGCCCTGTCCGTCAATTTGGTTTCGTCTGGCTCTATCCAGAACGTGTCTTTCTCCACGATCCGGGCGTCCACCATGGCCAGGCGTTCCTCGGGCCAATCCCGGAGAACGTCCTTGTTCACGGTTTCCTTGACGCGGATGCCTTCCGAAAAGCCCAGGGATTTCAATTTTTCAAGAATCGACGCCAGGGTCTTTTTGGGCTGGGCCTTGACTTCCTTGGAACGGCGAAACCCGATGCTTCCAAAATCCAGATCCACCGAGCGCTTTTTAGCGAACAGGGAGTCCTTGTTCATTTCAGCATAGGCCAGGAGCCCGTTTTCAATGGCCTCCATTTTTGTTTGCCACGGGGCGGCTGCGACCTCCGCGTCCGCTTTGGCCTGGTCGATGCGATCATTCATGTTCGCGTTGACGGCCTCGATCTCGCGTTTGATGGCGGCGATTTCCCGCAGGGCTTCGTTTGCTTCTTTCAGATCGCGTACAGGGTACAAGCTGTTTTTGTTGGGTTTTTTCCTTGCCATTTAAACCTCCATTTCGTTTGCGCGTAGCGCCATTTTGAAGTTCTTTGCGGAGCTTTCTTTCAAGAAAGCGACTCGCCGAAGGCTCTTTTAAGCCGCCGCATTCCCGCGTTTCAGAGGCACTATCCTGGCGACGTTGGCGAACACATTAATGCCGTCGCCGTTTTTAAGAGCCTCTTCCATGGCCTGGGCTTTGGCGTCGTAAAAGTCAGAGCAGGCCGCATACTGTTCAAATGTGATACCCAGGCGCCTTCCATATTTACGGTCGACAAAGCGGTCCGCCTTTTTATCCAGGCATTCATACAGGCTGATTATCGCCCTGCGTTTGCGTCCGGCTGGCATGGGTTCCGGGAAGGTCCACACGCCCCCGCCTTGACTCGCAGGCCCTGTTATGCGCCATGTCATGGCGTCGGATATAATGCTGTTGTTTTCCTCCTGGGCGCTCATAACCATGGATGCCGCAGCCACGCTCAGCGCCGCTACGATCCCGACCGCCGCTAATGTCAAAACTATTTCAATCATCGTTTATCTCCCCATTTAAAAAGTTTTTTGGAAAGGGGGTCCGGGGGAAAATCCTTTTGTTCACAAAAGGTTGTCCCCCGGCGCTTTTTATGCTTGCCCGCATTCCCGGCAGGCGCGCCAAAGACGCGCCCTGACAGGGCTTGACGGGGCGAATGGTTTTTTCCGTTCGGCAGCGCACCGGGACAAAGGGATTTCTCCCAGGACCGGGCAGTCAACCGTTCCCGTGCCGTAAACCTCCGCCACCCGCTGCATGATTCCGTCCGCGTTTCCCCGGTATTTGCCTTTAAGCACCTGGTTGACTGCGGAGGGCGAGTATCCGATTTGACGGGCTACGGCGCTTTGTCCGTGGGCTTCCACGGCCTCGTTGAGCAATGCCATGTGATCAGTCATTATCCGCCTCCTTGGGCCTGCATTCCTTGGCCGTCAAGGGCTGGTCGCATTTGTCGCAATAGACCGGATGATTCGGGCCGTTATCCCTGACCAGGCGGTAATTCCTGGCGCTGCCCGGGCGGCCGCCCTTGTACTCCCCGACCTCCGCAACAAAGCCATGGATCAGCAATTGCCGCAGGTAGCGCTGGAGGTTGTTCAGCCCGGCTCCGGATGTGCGGCACAGATCCGGGATGGTAAAGCGGCGCAGGATGCGCATGCTTTGCCACGCCTTGGACCTGGCGTTTCCCTTGGTGCTTTTTCTACGCTGCATCCCTTTGACTCCCGGCATTATTTCCCCCTCTTGGTAAAGTCGGGTTGATCGTAGAACAAAGGCCTGTCCCCCCAATGATCCATGGTCACAAGGCCCATGCCGTTGGTCTTGCCGAAGGTTTCCACCTTGCTTAGGGCCGTGGACATGCGGCCTATGTTGGCGCAGGCCTCCTTGTGGATGTAAGCCAGCAGGACGTCATCGATGCCCACCTCGCACATGGTGTCCGCCAAAACGCGGGCGTCCGCCAGGTCGATGCCTTTAAACTCGATCCATTGGGTGATGCGCCTTGCAAACCGGCCGTTTGTGCGGATTTTACGGGCCATAAGCTCCATGCCGATCAGGATCACCGGAGAGCCGGTCACGTCGTAAATGTCCCGCAAGGTGTCCACCATTTGAGGCTGGCGAAACAGGTAATCCGCCTCATCCACGAATATGGGCCGGGGTTCCTCCATCAGGGCCTGGGTGACGGTGTTGGCCATGGGGGCGATGCGGTAGAGCGGCTCGTATCCAAGCTCCACCATCAAGGCGCCCATCATGGTTGTGACTGTCCAGGAACTCATGGCCCGGACGAAAATCCCGTTCATGGCGTTGGTGGCGTAGGCCACGGTGGTGGACTTGCCCTCCCCGGGAATGCCGAAAAGCAGCCCCATGCCCTCAACGCCGAAAGGGCGGTCCCGCAGCTCGTGAACCGCCGCCAAAAACCGCCGCACATTCTTGGTCATTGCCATTTTGTGTTGCATCTGATACCTCCTGTTTAGTGTTTAGTTTTTCCGGGGGAGCGCGTCCGCATAACGCCTTCCCCGGACCCTCTTTAGCCTCATGCCCCCTATTTAAAGTTTTTTGGAAAGGGGGTTTGGGGGAAAATCCTTTTGTTCACAAAAGGTTTGCCCCCAAGGTCTTTACATGGCCGCCCGTTTGTTCCGTTCGGCGAACGGCGCCCAGCCCGCCTTATGCAGGCCGCGCTTTTTGCCGGTTTCCATGCAGTGTTCAAAATCATCCACCCATTGCTGCTCCTGGGCCGTGAGTTCGGCGCCGGCCCGGATTTCGTCCGTAAGCCACTCGTAAGCCTCGAAATCATCAGAAGGATAGCGGCGCTGGGCCTGCTTGCGTTCGGCCAGTTCGATCACCTTGGCGGCGGCTTGATCCTGGGCGGGCGTCAATTCCGGGACTATCGGCGCCACGTCGATCACGCCCCGGCGTTCGGCTTCGATTTCCGCAAGCTGGTTTTCCTTGAGCTTGGCGCGGCGGGCGGCGCGCTGATCAATGCATTGTTCCTCAACGGATTTCGGGAACCACCGCTTTTCATTGGCCCTAAACCGGGCGATGCAGATCAGGCTTTCGTCCTGATCGCGCACCCACACGCGGTCGGGATCGTGCCAGTCGTAATGCACAAACACCTTTTGGCCGTGGAAGTGCTCCAACTCCGGGTCGTAGTATGGGTTGCCGAAAACCGTCACCTGGGCGCGCCTGGTCGTAACCATGATGCAGGGCCGGAAAAGGTCGGTCAGTTCGTGTTCTTCCAGAATTACGGGCCGCCATCCTTCGGCAAGATAAGAGCCCCACATTTCCATGGGCGTCATGTGGCGGCGGCGGCCTGTTTTCGGGTCCGTAACCTTGGGAAGGTGGGTGTGGGGCCGATTGTTGTATCTGTCCACGGTGTCCCGGCACAGGTCCAAAAACTGCTTCCAGGTGGGCAGCAAATCGCTCCGTCCCATGGTGCGGACGTCCTTTTCCACCTGCAAATACACCTTGCGGGCCACGGTTTTATCCATGTCCTTGTGGGTGCATGTGGGCAGCTTTTTGGCGGCCCGTATCCACAAGGGCTTGTTCAATTGCTCCACGATTCCACGGGCCTGGGCGTTGCCAGGGATGCCCACCTTTTGGGTGGTCCCGATGCGGGCCAGGAGTCCGGTCACATCATCCGAAATCACCTTGGCCATGTTGCCCGCGCCGCGATCGCTGTAAAATATGGCCGGGACGCCGCCAATCAGCTTTTTCTCATTTACTGTCACGCCGTGACGCAGGGCGTCCGCCACTGTTTTGGCGGATTCGGCCAGGCCAACGCTCCACCCCACGCACACCCGCGTTGCAACATCAATGACGGCGCAGCACTCGGGATGGAAGGCCCCGCCATGTGCGGGATGGGCCACCCTGGCCTTGAAGGAATGGCCGTCGCACACGTAAATGGATGTCGGCATAAGATCGGAATCGTCGCGGATGATGTGGCCGCGAATGGACCGAAGCTGCTGGGGGCTCATGCGGCCCTTGTTCCGGTCCTTGACCGAAATCTTTTTCAAAAAGCGGTAGGCTTGATCCCGGGTGGGAATAGGAAAACCCGGGGGCGCTTCGTCCTGCATTTCCTCCAAAGCGGCCGGAACGGAGGGCTTTGCAGCTTTGCGGTAGCACTCCATGAACAACCCCGCCCAGGCTGGCAGATCCTTTGGGTCCGCCTTCTTGGGGGCCAGAGCCGTAAGCCCGGACTTGACGTCCTTTTTCCAACGGAAAAGGGTTGTCCGGGAGAGGGTCCGCTTGCCGTCCTTGCCTTTACGGGCGTTGGCAACGGAAATGAGCCCTTGAAGATGTTCCGGCAAAACGCCGCACTCCGCTTCTTCTATGAGGGATTGGGCCGCCTGATTGGCGCCCATGGTTTCCGCCCGATTGTTCCACTCCTGGATGATTGCCAGCCGGGCTTCCATGGTTTTCCGTTGCCAGCCCTTCAAATCCTCCGGCTTTTGCTTTACCTGCTTGGCCGGAGCCTGGGCCTTGGGCCTGGGCGCAAGGGCGTGCATCCAATCCTGTTCCGGCAAGCCTGTCACCTTGTTAAGCCACCGGTAAATATTGGATTCGCTGTGTCCGGCCTGTTTGCCGACCACCTCAATGGCGCTGGCCTGGGTAGCCCCAAGATTCATGTGGCCGTAAACCGCCTGGACGGCAAGCAGGCGTCTGGCCGCCGTCGCCTGGATTTCCAGAGCTTCCGGCGACGTCCCGGAGCAAACCGGCGCGGGCAGGTTTTCATCAGCCTTTACTTGGCCTTCAAAAAGCTGGATTTGGGCCTGGATGGGCTTGGGAAGCAGGGAATACAAATAACATTTTTTCCTTGTGCCGTTATCCACCCGGACAACATAACTCCAGCTTTCATTTGTCGCCCGCTTGCGGATCGCCCTGTCTCCAACTCCAGTGATTTTTGATAATTCCAGGGCGGTATAATATGGTTGAACCTGGATCATGGTTACCCCCTAATTCGCTGCTACAACCGTTTTCAGGGCGTCCAGGTGGCGTGTGATGGCTTCCTTGGACGTTTCCTTAAAGCCGCCCTCCTTGGCCTTCTCGATCTCGATTAGAAAAGCGTCAAAGGCCCCTTTAAACTCGGGCGAATACAATTCATCCTTGTTTAGCCCTTCCCTGATTTTTTTCACGGTCTGCTGGACCGTTTCACCCTTGATTTTCTTGACCGTGTCCGACACATGGCGGGCCGTGATCTTCCCCTCGGGCGCCGTCTTCAACGCTTCAAACCAGGCCCCGGGCCTATCCTCCACGGGCAGCTTGCTTAAGGGGCGAACCTGGGCTTCGTTGGCCGGGACAGGATGTTGCCAATTGGCAACATTTTGCCGCCCATCGTCGAAGTCAACAGGGTCGATGCCCTCGTTGGAAATCAACCGGACCGTGTCGGCGGCGTCTATTAAGCGCAATGCGTAGGATCTTGATATCTCAAAGAAATCCCGAATATAGGCTTCCCAGGTTGGATGGGTGGAGCGGTAAAGCCTGGACTCCAACATCTCCTTGAGAGCCAGGCCAACAGCGATAAATCCGGCCATATTCCGTTTGATGATGCCTTCCAAGGCATCCCGCCTGTCCTGCTCAAATTCAGTCAATTCCTCGGGTTCAAACACTTCAACTTGATTTTTCATGGGTCACCCTCTATGTAAGAAGCCATTCCTTTTGGAGGTCAAAACCTATGGACATTACCGGTTACGCTGAACAGACACGGGAGCTTTCCGAGACAATCCTCCATCATCTTGACCAGGAGGACACGGACGCTTTGTTTGCTGATCTGAAAGGGCGGTCTTTTTTGGATTGGGTTGATCAAATAGATTTCGACCGCGAAGAGATTTACGGCTTAATTCTCGCTCTTCTAAAGCACGGCGAACCACGTCTCCTGGGCAGTAACCCGAAGCAACGGCGCTTCCTGCTTTTGAAGGCCTACCACCTTTGTATACAGGCCCACACCCTGCTTGAAATTCATGATCATATCCGGTGGCTTGAGATCGGGGAGCAGCATCACGGCCTGTTTGAAGTGATCTGTAAGGCCTCCGATGCTTATGACCTGCTCTTGCGTACACAAATCCATCAATGGCCGTTAGGGCCTGAATCGCCGTTTGCAAACAACGGGAAACCATCCCAGCCAGACGAACCCGATAAGTAGCTTGCATATCCTTCATCATTCACCCCCTGCGGTCTTTATCAGCACGGACATGGTCCGTTTTTGGCTGCTCAGCCGTTTGATTTCTTCCTCGATCTTTTGCATCTGGGCGCGGAGGGCGTCCTGGCCCGGCATGGCAAAACAGCCCGATGCCTCCGCCAGCAGCTCCAACGGTTCCGTGTTGTCCGTCACCCGGCAGAACGCTGGCAGGTATTCAGCCGGAAACCGGTGGCCTTCCTTGGATTCCGCCGTCCATGTGTCCAGCATATATCTGGATATTTCCACGTCGCCCAATAAATGGGACATCTCCCCGGCCACCTGGACCCTGGAAAGGGGGCATTGCTTCAAGGCGTGCTTGATGCTTATTCTTAATTTCTCCCGGACGTTCGCCGTCCCTTCCGTGGACGGCGCGGACTTTAAAGCCCGGACCTTTGCCGCCACCGCCTCCACCTGCCGGTAGTCGAAATCCAGGGCCATTTGTTGAGGCCCCTTGGCGTCTGTTTTTTTCCGAACTTTAGGCATTGCTTAAACCCTCACAAGTTTGATAAGGTTCACAATACGTTAGCGTTGCTCTTTGACTGCGACCGCACGCAGGCCGCTTAACGGCCTGTTGTCCGCGTCGTAACGGCTGGGCCAGATGTCCCAGGGCTCCACGCCTAAAATATCGGCGATGATGCGCTCCATGCGCGGCAAGGGCCTCCGAAACACATCGTATGCGGACGTTTCGGCGTACCCGTTATCCGGGCCAAGCAGATGCAGATTCGTGCCCCGCATTTCCAGGGCCGCTTTGATTTGCGCTTTGTGCCAATCCCGGGGCTCTTTGCGTTTCGTTTGCGCCATATGATTCATCTCTTGTTTTAAGGAGTTGGTATGCCAGAAGATTCCGGTATTACAGCCGTACAACTTGGGAACCTGTGGATGTCCTTTGTCACTAACAAGCTCGAAGGCGTCTTGGGCCTGAACCGCCAGGACGTCAAGGACGCCTTGCTCAACCTGGATGACTCGGGTGAACTCCAGAGCATTCGCGATAAACATCGGCAAGAGACCGATCTCTTAATTGACCGGATCTTTGATTGTAGTCATGAGCAACTTCTTGCATTAGGCAAAGAAGCTGATCCCATGACATTAGCTCTTGTTCTGGATCGGGTGTATGCTGGGGTTGAAACGATTGGAGCCCTTGCAAAGCAGCAAACTCCTCTTCCAAAGCCTCCGCAAGGGTTTGACGATTTTTTTCGAATCTTGATGAAGCAAAAGTTTCACTCATGATCCAGCTCCTTTTCGGCTAAGGTCCCCGGCCCTGCCAGGCCGGTTTTTTTAGACTGTCTACTTCCTAATGTTTGGACTGACAATGGTTATAAGCCAATATCTCTTGGTATGTCAATAAGAAATCTTGGTTCCAGCGTAAGATAGGTTTGTTTTCTGACAAAGAGTTCTTAACTATATGGAAAAGCAAGATAATCAAATGGGTTCCGGCGACCAAGTAATATTCCGGCGTTAGTTCCGGCGTGGAGGCATGATATGTGGGACCAACAACTGTTTAGTGTACGTATCAAGGAGCGGCGCCTTTCGCTTTCCATGACCCAAGAAGACTTGGCTAATTTGGTTGGTGTCTCGAAAACGACCATCCAGAATTATGAAGCAGGGGCTTCACCGAAAGCTGAATTTATAGCCTCCCTGTCAATGGCCCTGGACTGCGAGATAGCGTGGCTCCTAACAGGCGAAGGCCCCATGAAGCGCGGCGAGGCGGCGCCCGCGCCCAACCTGGACCCGGAAGGCGGCCTGGATCTGGACGAATTCGACTATCTGCCCATGACCCATGCGGAATTGGCGGCCGGGGACGGCCGGGTGGTGCTTGAGGAAGGCTATAAGAACAGGTTCGCATTCAGGCGCGATTGGCTGCGGCGTGTTGGCCTTAACAAATCCCACGCCGTCTTGATGGTGGTTCGCGGCGACTCCATGCTGCCCACGCTCGAGGATCACGATACGGTCATCGTTGACCTCAAACGAACGCGCATTGACACCGGCCACATTTACGCGGTAAACATTGGCGACGATATGTTAAGCATAAAAAGGCTTGAGTCTCGCGGGGCAAGGGTTCGCGTCATCAGCGACAATAAAGAGCTTTACGAACCATACGAAATGAACTCAAGCGACATTCGCATCATCGGCCAGGTCGTCTGGTTTTCCCGCCAACTCGTTTGGAACAATAACGACTAAATCCCATGGAGGGGAAAATGAGAAAAATATCTATAGCCGCATTGATAATTGGTTTCTTTTTTTTCGCGGCTTGTTCTCCCGGGATGGATACGCCTATAAAAGCGTCTTCAGAAGAAGAACTTGAAAATTCCATAAAGAGCCTTTCAAAAAATATTACCCAGGATGAAAAAAAGACTCTCATGGAGGCAATGTTTTTCCTTGCTATAAAGGACGAAGATATCTTTTCCCTTCTGACGCCAACAGATCCTGACAGCTACAATAAAAAGATGTACGGCCTCTGGGACGGAAAGACTCCGAACGAAATAATCAAAGAAGCAAACAAGGAGCGTTTGGATAGGAAAACCAAGGAACTGGACAATATTCGTGGGGAAATCCATGAACTCAAATTGAAAAAGGTGATGCATGACGCGAACAAGCAGGAACTCGACAGTATAATAATTTCTAATGCGCGTTTTTATCACAGAGAAGGAATGCTTTTTAATCAACCAATTATTGAATTTGATATCGAAAATCTTTCAAGCATGTCTTTAGCCCGCATCTTTTGTCATGGGGTAGTATCCACCCCTGGCAGATCGGTCCCGTGGATTTCCGAAGATTTTAACCATCCTATTTCCGGCGGAATCGAACCCGGAGAAAAATTGCATTTGACGCTTGCCCCGAATATGTTCAGCGAATGGGGCGATAAGGATGCGGAAAACAGAACCGACACGATACTAACCGTGGAACTGGTCAACATTGAAGGCCCAGATGGAGAGAAGGTTGTTCCTCCCTTCAGTAATTACGATCAGAAACGGCTGGCTTCTCTTCTTGAAAACGAAAACACGTTACTGGAAGAAATTGAAAAGTTGTCCGTTTAAGTGGTTTTTAAAAGGCTTTGAAACCAAAAAGGCCAGGCGTCTGTTTTAACGCTTGGCCTTATCAATAATGTCCCCGACTCAAAACTATTTCACACGGTCCCAAATCAAATGCAATTCTAAGCCTTTTCCAGGATAATCAAAAGGCCAGTCCCAAACCGGCGCCCCTTTTAGACATCACTCAATCCAAACCGCCAAATCCCCCGCCCCCCTTTGCTCTTCCCACCCATTCCCGCCAAATCCCGCCCATTCCCGCCTATCTTCCCCAGTCCCAAACCAAATGCTTCTCTTCAGTATCGGCAGTCATTGGAGGGCGAAAATATAGCCAAGGGAGCCAAGAGTAAAGAAAAGGAATAGGATTTTGGGCAAAATTTCGGCAAAACTACGAAGGACTGACCTGCTAACGAAAAAAAGGATCGGGATAACATCCCGATCCTTTAGGAATTTCTGAAGTGGGCCGTGAAGGAATCGAACCTTCAACCTTCTGATTAAGAGTCAGCTGCTCTGCCTAGTTGAGCTAACGGCCCTTGTCGCGCCGGGCTTGACCTCCCCCGTGCGAAGGTGGTGAGTACCAGCCTCAGCCGGGTTTGTCAATCGTCTTTTTCAAAAAAGTGCATTTTCCATTAGATTAACGTGAGCGGCTAATAACAACTTGGCCCCCTATCATTTCGGCGGCGGCGGCGGAGGCGCTTCTTTTAAAACGGACGCCGCAAAATCCGGTTCGCATTTCTTTTTAATGAAAGCAGCCAGCTTAAATGGATCCACTTCCAGGGAGATCGTCCCGCAATCCGGGCAGGCGGAAATTCTCCTGGCGGTCTCCACTCCTGGTGGAATGGTCATTCTTTCCTTCAAATGCCCCGGGCTGAAATAGAGGCCAAATATTAAAGGAAGCCTTCTGTTATGAGGGGACTTCACTTTCAATGATCCAGGTGCAGCCTTGCTCTCTCCGCAACTGCGGCATGTTCCACTTTTTTCATACTCGCCCGTTCCTTCATCCGGGCGGGCAGATCTGGCGAACCTCCGGAAGTAATCCTTCACGGCTTTGGGATCGGAAGGGCAGAGAACCATCCCGCAGTTCAAGCAGCAAATGGCATTCGGATAGATATTCAGTCCGGGAAAAAAGGGGATGTATTTCCACTTCCTGTTTTTCAGCCTGAAAATTAAAAAGTAAAATTTTAATTCAATTCCCGGTCCTAACTCGCCCAGGATGAACGAATCTTGCTGTTGGCATCTGGTGCAACGGGTTTCAGGATTCTCAAGCTGCTTTGATAATTACCTTCTTTGAATTTGAGACGCCTCATCATGCTTTCCCATATTCATAATGACGAGTATAATCGCAACCACGGCGGATAAGGCGAATAAAATGAATATGGCTAATACGGTCAAATACATCCTCCATTTATGTTTTCTTCGGTCCCCTTTTTTTTAAGGTGCGGAGACCTCGCAACTACGGGGCGCGGAAACCGCGCAACTACAGGCAGGGCAAGCCCTGCGGCTACAATACGCGAGGAGACCTCGCTGCTGCACCCGGGAAGACCCCGTAACTACAAGCGCGGGAACCGCGCAACTACGAAAAATGGTTTCGACTTGCTTTTTACGGCCGTCGACAACTCCGGCTTTGAAATAGTGAATAGGCCACACTAAATGTGCTTGCGCACCCTGGCAGGATACTGCTCTGCCAAGGCCACTCAACGAAAAAATGCGGGGAGACCCCGCAACTACAAACCAGGGCAGGCGCGGAGGCCTGCCCTATGAATCACCCGATTAGAATTCCCGGGGTTTGCAGATGATCTCGCGGATTTTCATATCAAAGACATGGGACTGGCCCGCCGGTTTGATCACCAGGGCCGAGTCCGCGCCGCGCCCCGAGCCTCCCACGGCAATGATGTCCGCGCCCGTGAGCGCGCCGCCGTCGGTCGCCATGATGCTTACTTCCACGGCCACCTTGGGGCCCTGGCCGAAGAGCTTGAGGGTGTCGGCCATAATCAGCACGGGGCACAGGCCTCCGCCGTACTTGTTCAGAAGGGAGCGCTCCACGCCGGACAGGGCGTGGGTGGCGGAAATCACCCGGACGCCTTTGCTTTCCAGGTCCTGCTTGATTTCCTCTTTCATCACGGACACAAAGGGGGTGGTGAACCCACAGTGGTAGGTGACCGCCGTGATCTTCATGCCCTTGCAGATTTCCAGGGCTGCGTAGGCGGTGTCGCCCTTGCTGGAGGCCAGGACGATTTCGTTGACGCCCAATTCCTGGGCGCGCTTATAAGCTGCTTCCAGAGTCGCTTTTGTGTTTTCTTTTCCGGGTGCGTTGAAATACATGATATAAACCTCCTTGCATTGACTTTGGGGTGCAACATCTTTTCAAGGACTATTTTAAAACCCTGTTTTTGTCAAAGCAATTGACCTTGCCTTCCAAAAGATTAATATTGTTGGGAGAATTCAAGGTTGGGGAGACCTTCATGACGGAAAACCTGATTATCCACGTAGACATGGACGCGTTTTACGCCTCCGTGGAGCTCTTGGATAACCCGGAATTAAGGGGCCAATGCGTGATTGTGGGAGGAGCGAGCAATCGCGGCGTGGTATGCTCCGCCTCCTACGAGGCCAGAAAACTTGGCGTGCGTTCGGCCATGCCCATTGTCACGGCCAGGAAGCTCTGCCCAAAGGGCGTTTTTCTGCCGGTGAGGAGAGCCCGCTACCAGGAGATATCCCGCAAGGTTTTTGAAATCTTCCATCAATACACACCGCTTGTGGAGCCTATTTCCCTGGACGAGGCGTTCATGGACGTCACCTCCTCCACCCGTCTTTTCGGGTCCGGGGAGGAAATCGCCGCCAATATCCGCAGGCAGATAGAATCATCCCTGGGCATCACAGCTTCCGCAGGAATCGCCAAAAACAAGCTGGTCGCCAAGATCGCCTCGGACCTGTGCAAGCCCAACGGCCTGTTGGTCGTGCCTGCGGATAAAACCCAGGATTTTTTGGATCCCCTGCCCATATCCCGGTTGTGGGGCGTGGGGCCTGCTTCCCGAGACAAATTACGCAGTCTGGGCGTGAAGACGATTCACGACGTCAGAAAACTGACCCAGGAAATGCTTTCCGCCAATTTCGGCAGGAACGGCGAAGTCATATACGCCTTCGCCCGAGGCATGGACGACCGCCCCGTGGAACCGCCGGGCGCGGCCAAGTCCATCGGACGGGAGATCACCTTTGACCATAACGTCTACACTCTGGAAGAGGCCTACAAGTGGATGCTCTTCCTTTCCGAAAGAGTGGCAAGGCGCATGCGCAAGGAGGAAGCCACAGGGCGGACTGTCAACATCAAGGTAAAATACGCCGACTTTGTCCAGGTCACCCGGTCTGTCACCCTGGAATCTCCTACTGACGATCCGGGAGAGATTTACACACACGCCAAAAAACTGCTACAAAAGACCCTGGTCGGCAGCAAAGCGGTCCGTCTTCTCGGCGTGACCTTGTCCCAACTGGTAACGCCCGGTCAGGCCTGGCAGCCCGGCTTATTTGACGATCCCACGGCATCGGAGAGAAAAAGGAAGCTGAACCAGGCCCTGGACGGCATATGGGACCGGTTCGGCTCCGGGACCGTGGAGCCGGCGGCCCTGGTTACCGACGTCGCCAAACACAATCTCAGGTAATATTCTATGCAATGGATGGAAATAAAAATCGTATTTGAAGCCGCTGAGCCGGAACTGGCCCAGGAAATGGTCTCCTATCTGGTCATGGAGCACGGCGCGGAAGGCCTGGAAATGACGACGCCCGGCGAGACCGGCATGGTCCAGGACGGTTCGGGATCCAGCGTTCCGGACAGCAAGGAGCACAGCGTCACGGCTTTTTTGCCTTTGGACGATTTGTTCGAAGGGCGCAAAGCGGACTTGACCCGGGCCCTGGACGACCTCAAGGGGTCGGTCCTGACGGATTATTCCGTCCACTTTTCGAAGCAGGACGACCAGCCCTGGGAAACCGCGTGGAAGGCCCATTTTCATCCCATTGAAATCGGCGAATCCTTGGTTATCAAGCCCAGTTGGGAGGATTACGAAAACCCGGAAAAGCGCATGCTCATTGAGCTGGATCCTGGCATGGCCTTTGGTACGGGAACCCATCCGACCACGGCCGTGTGTTTGGAAATGATCGAAACGGAATGCCTCAAAAAGGCGCCGGAACGGTTTCTGGACGTGGGTACGGGATCGGGCATTCTCATGATCGGGGCATACAAGCTGGGCGCCCGCAAGGTTTTCGGCTGCGACAACGACATGGACGCCCTGGAGGCGGCCGCCAAGAACCTCAAATGCAACCAGGTTCACGAAGGTGATTTCGGGTTATGGCTGGGGGATCTTCTGGCGGGAATTGTGGAAGGCGCCTTTGACATGGTTGCGGCCAATATCACGGCGGAAGCCAACGTAATGCTTATTCCCGGGCTCCCCCGGATTATGGCGCCGGGCTCGATTTTTATTGCTTCGGGAATCATGGCGGAGAAAAAGGATCTGGTGCTGGAAGCACTGGACGCTTGCCGTTTTTCCGTTGAAAGGGTACAAGAGACGGGCGGTTGGGTCGGCATTGCAGCACGGATGCCTTGACAAATCGCCCATCTCCATTTTTATTGATAATAGGTGTCGGAACCAAATATAGCTGTTGTTCCGGGCCTCAAACTCAGACTGCGCAATCCTTAAAACCGTTTTTTTGAGGTTTGTGAACACGGGGGTGTATTTATGTCCGAAATGCTGAAGCTCATCAAGGAAAGAAGAAGCGTACGTCGGTATCTGGACAAGGAAGTGGATGAAGCCATGCTGCAGCAGGTGCTGGAGTCTGTGCAATGGTCTCCTTCCTGGGCCAACACGCAGGTTTGGGAAATTGTGGTGGTCAAGAATCCTGAGATCAAGGAAAAGCTGGCGGCCACCTTGGGCAAGGGCAATCCCGCAGCCAAGGCCATGGTGGAAGCGCCCCTGGTTCTGGTGGTTTGCGGCAAGAAAAACGCCTCCGGTTTTTACAAGGATCAGGTCACGACCAAGTTCGGAGACTGGATGCTGTTCGACCTGGGCATTGCGACCCAAAGCCTTTGCCTGACGGCCAGAAGCCTGGGCCTGGGTACGGTGGTTGTGGGTCTGTTCGACCAGGACGCTGCGGGCAAGGTCGTGAATCTGCCCGACGGCATGGAGCTGGTGGCCATGGTTCCCATGGGGCATATCGCCAAGGATTCCGGCGCTCCCAAGCGCAAGGAAATCAGCGATTTCGTCCATCAGGACACCTTTTAATCAGTAAACAGCGGAGGAAGCTCTGCGGGTATGCGTTTTTGCCGTCCGGAACTGTCCGATCATAGGTTGAAGCCAAGGGAGAATAGAGCATGCCGATAAAACCCAGGGTATTGGCCGTCGACGACGAGGAGAGAAACCTCCGTCTCATGGAAGCCATGCTTTTGCCTATGGGCTATGAGTTTTTCAAAGCGCACAGCGGTGAAGAAGCGTTGGATATTGTTCGGGAAACGCCTCCCGACGTGGTCTTATTGGATATTATGATGCCCGGCGTCAACGGCTTTGAGGTGGCTCGCCGCCTCAAAGCCAACGAAGACACCCGCATCATCCCCATCATCATGGTCACCGCCCTTAAAGAGGTGGACGACCGGGTAAAAGCCCTGGACGCGGGCGCAGACGATTTTCTCACCAAGCCCGTGGACAAGCTGGAATTGAAAGCCCGGGTAGCCAATTCCCTGAAAATCAAAGCCTATAACGACCATATGCGGTCGTACCAAAAGGACCTGGAAACCGAGATCGCCAAGCGGACCAGAGAGCTGGAACTGGCCTACGAAAGGGTCAAGGACGCGTCTCTGGACACCATCCACCGCCTCAGCCGGGCTGCTGAATACAAGGACGAGCACACCGGCGACCACATTCAGCGCATGAGCCAGTACAGCGTGGCCATTGCCAAGGAAATCGGCCTGGGTCAGAAAATCCTGGAATCCATCCTGTACGCGGCGCCCATGCACGACATAGGCAAGATAGGCATTCCGGACCGGATTCTTTTAAAGCCCCGGCGCCTGGAGCCGGAAGAATGGGAAATCATGAAGCGCCACACGGTTATCGGCGCTCAAATCCTTCAGGGCTCGGACGTGGGATTTATCAAACTGGCGGAAGTCATTGCCATGACGCACCATGAAAGATGGGACGGCGCCGGCTATCCCAACGGGTTGTGCGAAAGGCAGATCCCCCTTGTGGGCAGAATCAGCGCCGTGGCGGACGTCTTTGACGCCCTGACCTCTCGGAGGCCCTATAAGGAGCCCATATCCGTGGAGGACTCCTTCGCTATTATCGCCGAAGGCAGAAGCCTGCGGTTCGATCCGGTGGTTGTGGACGCTTTCTTTTCCGCCAAGCCGGAAATTCTGGCCATCAAACGCAAGCATCCGGACACGAGCCCGAGCAAGCTGGTGGAGATGGCTGAACTGCCTTACACTTAGTTTTTTTGATTATTGTGAAATAGGTCATATTGTAGCAGT
The DNA here is from genome assembly GCF_000429905.1 of Desulfatibacillum aliphaticivorans DSM 15576. Classification (NCBI taxonomy): domain Bacteria; kingdom Pseudomonadati; phylum Thermodesulfobacteriota; class Desulfobacteria; order Desulfobacterales; family Desulfatibacillaceae; genus Desulfatibacillum; species Desulfatibacillum aliphaticivorans. The sequence goes on from NZ_AUCT01000010.1 coordinate 110,497, forward strand.
AACGCATTTCACAGATTATTTTCAGAACTGTGTTAATATAAGGGTGATTCATTTCACAAATATCGATCCGAGCCACCTGACGACGCGGATTTTCCCGGCGGACTAAAGAGTTCGGCAACCCTGCTTTATGCATATAATGGCGGGCAATCATCTTTTTGTATTGGTGTAATGGGAACAGATCCTGAAAAAACTGCCAACAATTCCGGCCATGCCGACGGGCTTTCCAGAGCGGGAAGAGGAAGGACCGCCGGGCAGTTAGCCAGGAATCTTGGGCTTCAGCATACCTGCGAAATCCTGCGGATTACGGATGTGGACGCCATTGTTCGGGAAGGGTTGAAAGGCATCCTGGAGAAATACGCTTCGATCGCCTCTCGGGGCGGGAGCTTGTTTTTGCTGGACGCCAAGGAACAGGTTTTAAATCTGTCCGTGCGAACCGGGATGGATGACAATCCTCCCCCCTGCGGCGACCAGGTGAAGGTGGGGACGTGTTTGTGCGGTCTGGCTTTTCAAACCGGCAAGCCAGGCGCCTATGCCTTTGGCCTGGACGATTCAGACCACCTGGACGCCCAGGGTAGGATGTCCGATCACGGAGATCTTTCCATTCCTCTGGCAGCCAAGGAATTTGGCGCACTGGGCGTTTTACATTTGAGAACGGAAAAAGGCGCTTCCATCCCCCAGGAGGTTATGGACTCCCTGGAAAAGGATTGCCAAAAGCTGGCTGACGCCGTATTCAGCGCCCAGGCGGTGGGCAAGCTGACCGTTCACTACAAAAAACTGCAGGAACGGGAAGAGGAGCAAAGCCAGCGCGTGCATCGGCTTCGCCTGGCCCTGGAGCACGCCAAGCGGGCCAAAAGCGATTTTCTTTCCAGCGTGAGCCACGAGTTGCGCACGCCCTTAAACGCCATTTTGGGTTTTTCCCAGGTATTGCAGGAAGAGTATTTCGGCGGCCTGAATACCAAGCAAAAGCAGTATGTCAACGATATTTTGGAATCGGGCAAGCACCTTTTGGATTTGATCAACGACATTCTGGACCTTTCCAGGGTGGAGTCCGGGGAAATGAAGCTGGAGGTGGAGCCTCTGCTGATTTCCTTTATTCTGGAGAGCAGTTTGCATCTCATCAGGGAAAAAGCGTTCAAACACGGTATAGAGATCACTGTGGACGTTTCGGACGAAATAAGGGAAATGGCCATACTGGCGGACCACACCAAATTAAAACAGATCCTTTTCAATCTGTTATCCAATGCCGCAAAATTCACCCCGGACAACGGCGCCATCTGCGTGGGCGCCAGGGTGATTCATGATCCTGTGGACGGGAGGGGAGGTTCCCAGGATCTGGACGATAATCCAGGATGGATTGAAGTGTTTGTGCGGGATTCGGGAATAGGCATAGAAGGAGACGACAAGAAGCGGGTATTTGACGATTTTTACCAGGTCAGTGCAGGCCTTTCCGGCAAGACGCCGGGTACAGGCTTGGGTCTTCCCCTGGCGAAGCGTTTGGTAGAGTTGCACGGGGGAAGAATTTGGGTGGAAAGTGAAGGCAGACATCAAGGGAGCTGCTTTGTGTTCACGCTTCCCATAGGCATTTGCCCATGGGCTGGCGGGGAAGAAGCGCAGTCTGCCGCCGGATAGAAGCAATTTGCAGGATTCGCCTTAATCCGCAGCTTGACCGGGGGATGGAAGAGTATGGAAAAAAAAGTGTTGGTCGTGGAGGATTCCGAGACAAATAGAGTCCTTCTTCATGATCTTTTGGAAAAGGTTTGTTATTGCTCCGTGTCCGTGGCCGTCAACGGCAAACAGGGCCTGGAAATGGCCCAGGCGGACCTGCCGGACCTCATCCTCATGGATTTGGGCCTTCCGGTTCTGGACGGCATGGAGGCGACGAAAATCCTGAAGTCGGACGCCAAAACAGGGAGCATTCCCATCATTGCATTGACCGGATTCGTCTCCAATGAAGATGAAGAGCGAATGATGGATGCCGGGTTTGACGGTTTTTTACCCAAGCCCTTTGACGTGCGCAAACTGCTGGACAAGGTGTGCCTGTATCTGACCGCCAGAGAAAATCTTCAGTTTTAAGGCTGCATGATCCCTTTTAAGCGCTATCGGAACCATAGCATTTTCACCCACAGCCGACGCCCTCTAAAGCTCTCCCTGACCTGATTTTTCCACTGCATTAAGGAGGGGCCGTCATGCGAAAAATCCATACGCAAATTGTTATTAACGCTTCTGCAGAGCTTGTATGGTCCATACTGACGGATTTAGCCGGGTATGGGGAATGGAATCCGTTTATTCTGGAGTCTGCAGGGCGTCCCGCCCTTGGCGCCAGGTTGACCTGCCGTCCCAGGATGCCCGGGACAAACCGCATTTTGACGTTTCATCCCAAGGTCACCCGCTGCGCTCCTCAAAAAATATTCGCCTGGAAAGGCGGCGTTTTGTTTCCCGGCCTGGCTGACGGAGAGCATATTTTTGAAATCCATCAGCAACCCGATGGAGGCGTTTTGCATGTGCACAGGCAGGCGTTTTCCGGCCTGCTGTCGCCGTTTATACCCAAGAACGTACTGGAACGCACAAAGACGGGGTTTGAAATGATGAACGAAGCCTTAAAGGCCAGGGCTGAAAAGAAAGCAGGCGGCGGTTAACTGTTGTTTTTCTTGCCCTCCAAGGGATGGAGGGGTATTATTGCATCATGACGAATACAGGTTGCGACCGATATCAAACTGCCGCCCGCTAAGCATTTGGGTTAATAATTTTTTTAAGGCGTGGTTTGATCATTACTTCCGGTTGCGTGAATTTTCCATTTTTTTCTATCCTCGGGATCAGTTTTAAATGAATTCCATAGAAAACGAGCATCTCAGACAAAATCTGGAAGACTTTGAGCGAATTAAAAAGGAGCTTGGAAAAATCCCGGCGCCCCAGAGCGAGCTTATCGCCCAAACGTTCCATAAAGCAAACGTGCAGGATATTGAATATTCGGATAAAAACTACGAGACCCTGAAAAGCATTCAGGCTTACGAGACTCGAAAGCAGGAATACTTTACCAAATGGCTTAAAAACCAACAAAAGAAGCATGCCGCTTCGGAAGAGGAATTCCAGCACGGGGCGCCTGCCGAAGAAGAAACCGACGAGGAGACTTCCTTCTTCCTGATTTTGACGGTGGACCTGACCGGGGCCAGGCCGTGGGCCTTCGCCAAGCTGGAAAAAGCCCTTAACCGCCTGGGTTTCGAAAAACCGTCCGCACAAGACGAACGAAAACAAAAAAGGCTGAAATTTCCCGGCTTCAGCGTATCCGCCAACATATACTCCGCCCAGGTGATTGTGGAAGATGAAATGGACATGGAGCCGGAAAGGGACCGGATCAACGAGGAAATCAAGGCATTGATGGACAGAGAGCGTGAAAAAGGCTCCATGGAAGAATACCGATACATCCTGTTCGTCTCCAAGCAATGGTCCTGGCAAGAGGAAGGGACATCATGATGACCGGAAAGGAAAGCATATGAGAACAAAGGCTTTCTATATACCGTTCTTTACGGTGTTGGCGATTATCGTCCTATTGGGGCTCCCGGCCGTAACCGGCTGCTCCCAGGACCAGAAGTTCGGGGGAATGGGCCTTAATGTCGGCCAGTTGTTCGACCCCAACGTGTTCAATCACAGAGGCCCCCTGGTCGTTCTGGACGTGCTGGAAGGCATGCCCGCCAAGCGGGTGGGCGTGGAAAAAGGGGACGTCATCACCCATATCAATAACGAAGCCACCGAAGGCATTGAGTTTGACAAGCTGATCCAGGAGAAAATGCGCGGGCCTGTCGGAGAATCCGTCACCTTGACGGTCAAAAGAGCTTCCATGGAGGAAAAACTGATTTTCACCATGACCAGGGTGGCCGTCTCCGGGAATTGATTTTATGCAAGTGATTGACCTGTCCCATCCCATGACACCGGAAATGCCTGTTTTTCCCGGCGACCCCAGCCCGGAAATCAGGGTCGTCGCCAGCTTGGAAAATGAAGGCTATGTGGAGCGCCTTTTGACCCTGTCCTCCCACACGGGCACGCATGTGGACGCTCCCGCTCATATTTCGCCCCATGGAAAAACCTTAGACGCCCTGCCCCCGGAGGCCTTTTGCGGCCAGGGAGAGGTTGTGGACTGCCGGCCCCTCGGTTCCAAGCCTATCAGCCTGGGTTTTCTCAAACAATCGGGGTGCATGAGCAGGCCCGTGGATTTTATTCTGCTATACACGGGCTGGGACGCTTTTTGGGGCGGGGAAAAGTATTTTTCCGGATTTCCCGTTTTAACGCCTGAGGCCGCCGAGTGGCTTATCCAGGCGCCCATCAAAGGCGTGGGCGTGGACGCTCTATCCATGGACCCCATTGATTCCGAAAATCTGCCGGTGCACAATATCCTGCTGGGACAAAGCGTGCTGATTATCGAAAACCTGGCCAACCTGGGAAAATTGCCGGCCAGGGATTTTTTCTTCAGTTGCCTTCCCCTTCCTATCGAACAGGGCGACGGCTCGCCCGTCAGGGCCGCAGCCATAATCGGCCTTTAACGCATAGCCTTGCAAATCGCGCTTCACCTTTTTGAAAACATGTTTTCGCTTCTTGAATAAAGCAAATCCCCTTTAAACCTCCTGGCGCCTTGCAAACCAGGGTCATTCTATATTATCATACTCTTGCTGGGACGCTGGAAAAGCGGGAATGCATGCCGTTATTCCCGGCGCTTCCCCAAGCATGTAGGACGCCACTTCAATTGGAATATGAAAGACGGCTCGCTGATGAGGGCGGCGGGTCCGGCGGACGAGTCAGTCGTCCCCTTTAAGTCGATTCATGTTCCTCCTTGTCTGAAAAGGCTGTTTTAAAAAGCGGAGTTTTATAAAAGGCAGCTTTTTACGTCTGCTAAACGGAGGTCGGCTGTATGCCTCATTCACGCTCAAAATCCATTCCCCTGAAAAAGTTCCTCCTATGCGCTCTTTTTTGCATTCTATTCCCCGCCTTAGCCGGCGCCGCCGCTTTTGAACTGCAAAGCAAGCCGGAAGAATTCGGCATGTATATTTTAAGGGATGGGACCTACATCCCGTTGGAGCAGACCCGGATTCAGTACTCCCGAACCTGGTACCCCATCACCTTCACCAACTCGCGCATGGCGGTCTGCCATCTTTCCGAACTGGATGAAGAGGCGCCCATATCCGCGAAAATGGAAAAGGACGACGTCCTGGTCATTTATTTTCCGGGCGCCGGGGGCCACCGGTGGTTTTTCGCCTCCATATTTTATTTTTCCGAATACAGCTTCAGAGGCCGGGCTTCGTACAGAATCAACCGGCGGCCCGAAGGCTGGTACGCAGGCTTCATAACCATGGGCACTTCGGAGGAAGTGGCGGCCCTCATGGGGGAGAGCACTGCGGACAACTACCATTTTGAAGGCGGAAATATTAAGGACGATGAAATTTTATATAAAGAGGATGATCTTATAGCTGCCAGGATTTCCCCGGACAAAACCATTCCAGCGTCCAAATACGTGATCACAGCCTTGGATTACACCTTCACCGAGCAATCCCGGGGCCGGGAAATTCAGGAGCAATTGCCCCAGAGCGGATATCTGCTGGAATTCCCCTATATTGAAAAGACGCCCGACTTCTCCGCCAGGAGGGATAGAATCCGGCGGGCCAATGACGAAAGAAGCAAGCTCTACATCGTCACCCGCAAGTATTTTGACCTGGCGCCCGACGAAGTGCTGCATACCGGAATATTCATCGATAAAAGCTGCAAGGTCTATTTCAGCTCCCAGGAGGATTTCCGCATTGTCACCGCCGCCGACGAATGGCTGGAAAAGGCCTATTGGCCCAAGGGATTCACCTTCGCCCGGGATTACGTCCGGGTGCGGGACTTGAATATGAAGGCCCACCGGGTGGAAAACCGGGGCTTTTCCCTGTTGTACGAAAAAACCGAAGCCGGGACCGAAGTGCGGCTCATGGGCATGAAAAGCGGCTCTCGGGTGGGGGTTTCCTACAGCCCCATGTTCGCTTACGACACGGAGTACGAAAAGCACGTGGAAGCAGGCTGGGAAGCCTATCGCAACGACAAGTTCGCCAGGGCGGAGGAGGAGTTCAACGCGGCCCTGGAGGTATTGCCCGACTATCCAAAGGCATTGGCCGCCCTGACCTATTTGTACGCCAATGCAAAGGACTCCGCAGTGAAGGATCCTAAGAAGAGCCTGAAAATTGCGGAAAAAGTCCTTAAATTCCGGCCTTGCTATCCTTATGTGTGGGACGCAGCCAGCGCCGCCTACTATGAAAACGGAGACCTGGACAAAGCCCTGGAATGCCAGGATAACGCCTACGGCAAATACAGCAGCCCGCCAAAGTCTTATATCGAAAAAACCGCGGAATACCGCGCCTTGCGCGCCCAGTTTCAGGACGCCAAAACGCTTTACCGCCAGGAACGGTATGTTGAGGCCATTAAAATCCTGCAAGAGACTCTGGAAAAAATGCCTCAATATGTGGACGCCCTGGATTTGTTCGCCAGAATTCTGTCCACCGCCAAAGACCCCAAGTTCATTAGTCCGGCCATGGCCATAAAATACGCGGAAGTCGCCTACGCCCTGGCCCCGGAAAAGCCGTCCGTCCTGGACACCGTGGCGGAATGCCTTTATGCTTCAGGGGACCTGAAGGGCGCCCTGCAATTTGCGCAAAAAGCCCGTTACTACGACTTGAGCGCCCCTTATTATCAAAGGCAGGTTGAACGTTTTTCCCTGCTTTTGGACAGAGCCCGAAACAATCAGCAATAGGAAGGAAGGCGGCCTTATGGGCCTTAACGAAAAGGAACTGAAAGAGCTTAAAGAAGCCAAACGCCTGCTGGAAAATCCCGGCCTGGCGGTCAAGTTGACCAACGCCCTTGGCGCTCCCATCGAGCAAGGCTTTAATATGCTGCCGAAAAAAATGGGGGGCGCGGTGAAAATCGCCACCAAGACGGCTTTGGAAAAAGCCGTGGGCGCCGCGGTCATGACCATGAATCAGGATTCACAGCCCAAGGCGTCCAATTTTTTTCATAAAGCGGCCGCAGCCGCCTCCGGAGCCGCCGGCGGCGCATTCGGCCTGGCCGCCCTATCCATAGAGCTGCCCATTTCCACGGTCATCATGTTTCGCTCCATCATGGATATCGCCCGGGAAAACGGCGAAAATATTAGGTCTCCCTCCACTCTGGCGGCCGGCCTGGAGGTTTTCGCCTTGGGAGGCCCCAACAAAGACGACGACGCCGGGGAAACCGGATATTACGCCGTGCGGACGGCTTTGTCCCGGACCGTGGGGGAGGCGGTGGAATATCTTGCCAGAAAGGGGGCTGTGGACGGGACCGCTCCGGCCTTGGTGCGTCTTATTTCAACCATAGCCTCCCGGTTCGGCATAGTCGTCTCCGAAAAAGCCGCCGCCTCGGCCATTCCCATCATTGGCGCCGCGGGCGGAAGCCTGGTTAATACGCTTTTCATGGACCATTTCCAATGCATGGCCAAGGGGCATTTCACGGTCAGGCGCCTGGAACGAACGCACGGCAAAGAGGAGATTAAGCGCCTTTACGACCAATTATAGCAACGATGATAATTCAGAAAGGTTGGCATGAAGCATTCAAAAAAGAGGGTGTACTGCTCCGGGCCGTTGTTCTGCCCCGAAGAGCAGTGGGGGATGAAAGCGATTGCAGACGTTTTGGAAAAGGCGGGATACGACACCTTCCTGCCCCAACGGGACGGCCTGGAAAAATACGTCATGGGCCTGGCCAACGATCCCAGGGTGACCAACAAAATGTTCCGGCGCATCAATAAATTCGTAAACCGGGCCATATTCTCCGTGGACGTGTATCAAATCATTGAAGGCTGCGATTACCTGGTTTTTAATATGAACGGCAGAACCCCGGACGAAGGCGGCGTGGTGGAAACCGGCATAGCCTTCGCCGTGCAAAAGCCCCTGGTCATCTATAAAAAGGATTACCGCACCAAGTTCAACGGCAGCGACAACTCCATGCTCACGGGCCTGACCTATACCTTTTCCACCGTAGGGCAAATGGAGCGAATCCCCGCGGAACTGGAAAAGGTCGCCGCCAGCCTGGAATCCTTGGGGCCCAATCCTTATTCGGGAAACGGAGTCCCGCCCCATATGCAAAAGGTGCTGTCCTTCGGCAAAAAGGTCTGGAAATTCTTGGGCGTGGTCAACTTCTTTGAGGCGGACGATGAAAAACGCCTGGATCTTCTGGACCAAATCGCCGCCATGAGCAAGGAAGCGCCTGGGTTTGCGTGATTTTCATGGCTGCGCCCCTTGTTTTTGGGTGGCCCAGGCAAGGCTTTTTTTGCCTGGGTTGCTTTAGCAACAAAAGGTGCGGCCTGGAGTGCTTGAAGGAATTAGGCAAGGCTGGCGGGCGGATGGTCCTCATCGAGATCTCGTTCCCATGCTGTGAGTGGGAATGCATATGGAACTATTCGAAATCTATATGTTTAAATAGCAGAGATATTATCCCGACTCCTTTGGCTTCCATCGCTGCATGGTTTGAAATACGAGTGCTTCGCACCCCGGCAGGATACTGCTCTGCCGGGGCTACCCATCCTCATCGGCGGTCCAGGCAAAGCGCCATGCCGCCTCGCCCGGCAGTTACATCTTCATCCACTGCTCCGGGTCGTCAAAGCCTGCTTGGAATTCTTTAACGGCGCCGTGTTTCAGGATTCTGCCTTTTTCCATAAAATACACGTTCAAATCTTCCCCCAGGCTCATGGCCATGGAATAATTCTGCTCCACCAATAGAATGGTCACGCCGTCCTGCCTGAGCCTGCGCAGGATGCCGGCCGTCTCGTCCACCAGAATCGGCATCAATCCTTCCGTAGGTTCATCCACCAGCATCAATTGGGGCTTGGACACCAGACCGCGGGCTATGGCAAGCATCTGCTGCTCGCCGCCCGAAAGGCTGCCGGCTTGCTGCCCCAGTCTTTCCTTGAGTCTGGGAAAATAGTCAAAAACCCGTTCAAGGCTTTCATGGCGATTCAATTTTTTCTTATGGGCCAGCATGCCCATTTCCAGGTTTTCCAGGACCGAAAGATTGCTGAAAACCTGCCTGTCCTCGGGAATATAGCATATGCCCTGCCGGGCGATTTTGCAGGGGGACGAGCCTGTAATCGGACGATCTTGGAAGATTATGCGGCCGGAACAGGGAGGCTCCAACCCCATAATGCTTTTCAGCAAAGTGCTTTTGCCGGCGCCGTTCCTGCCAAGAAGCAGCACGGTTTCCCCGGGCGCCACGCGCAGCGAGACATCCTGCACCGCCGGGCTTTTTCCGTAACAGACCTGAACCTTGTCGACTATCAGCACGCCGCCCTCCCCTTTCCAAGGTAGATCCTTTGCACGTCGGAATTTTGTCGGATTTCCCGGGGCTCGCCTTCCGCAAAAATCCGTCCTTCGTTCATGACCAGCACCCTGTCCGAAACTTCCATAACCACGTCCATGTCGTGCTCCACCAGGATCACGGAGAGGCTAAATTCATGGGCGAGGCGTTTTATAAGCCTTGCTGCCTGGCGGGTTTCCGTGGGACTCATGCCCGCGGTCGGCTCGTCCAGGAGCAACACCTTTGGCTGGGTCGCCAAAGCCAACCCCAAGTCCAAATAGCGCCTTTCCCCGTGGGACAGGGCTTCCGCCGGGCTGTCTGCGGCGTTTTCAAGGCCGACTTGCTTTAATACGGTTTTTGCCTGCGTGAGCGTTTTTTGAGCAAAGCCTTTTCCGGTCCAAAGTAAACGCCATGAGCCTGGAGGCTGGGCGGCGATGCTTAAATTCTGCAACACCGACAATGAAGGGAAAAACTGGGAGGTCTGGTACGTCTTGACGATCCCCTTGCGGACAATGCGCTCCTGGGGCAGGCTTGTAATCTCTTCGCCCTGAAAAAGAATGCGTCCCCCGTCCGGGGATTCGGCCCCTGCTATCAGGTTGAACAGGGTGGTTTTACCGGCCCCGTTCGGGCCGATGATGGACTTGAATTCTCCCACGGCCAAGGAAAAATCCACCTGATCCACGGCCGTAAGTCCGCCGAATTTCTTGGTCAGTTTTTCCGCCTGGATAATCATGCTTGCCGCTCCGGGATCGTCGGCGTCATGCGGTGCTGAAAGCGCTCCTTGATCGACCCTGCAACGCCCTGAGGAAAAAGCAGAATCAGCGCCATAAAAAGGGTCCCCGAAAACAGCTCCCAGCGCTCCGTAAAATTACCGGTTACATCCTGCAGGCACAGAAAGACGAGGACTCCCACGATAGGCCCGGAAAAACTTTGCATGCCTCCCAAAATGGTCATCATCATGATCGAGCCGGAGGTGAACCAGTGCAAGGTGGATAAGGGGACATAGCCCAGGTACACGGTTAACAGCCCTCCGGCCAGGCCGCAAAAAAGGCCGGAAATCGCCATGGACATTATTTTTAAGGCGTGTGAAGGAAAGCCTAAAGACTTGACCCGGGCTTCGTTTTCCCGAACGGCGGGAAGCAGCCGGCCCATGGGCGAGTTCAACACTTGGCGCATGGCGAACAAAGCCAATGCAAAAAAAAGCAATGTGAACCAATACGCGGACCAAGGCCGGCTTAAGTCCATGGTTACAGGGAACTCAATGGCCAGCTTTGGGATGAACTTCAGGCCGTCCTCACCGCCTGTCAGGCCTTTAAGGGGCGAAAGGGCCAGAAAATACAGCATTTGGGAAAACGCCAGGGAGATCATGGCAAAATAGACGCCCTGCCTTTTCACCGCCAGGGCGGCCAGAGCCAGAGCAGCCAAGCCAGCCGCAACCGTTCCCAGTAGGAGGGCGGGGAACACGCCCAACTCCAGATACCGCAAGGCCATTCCGGTGATATAGCATCCCAGGCCGAAATAGGCTGCGTGTCCAAAGGAAAGAATGCCGGTATGGCCCAAGGCGAGATTGAAGCCCATGGCGAAGATAGCGTAAATGAGGATTTCCGTAGCCAGGGGAGTGGATAAAACCAGGGGCATGGGCGCCAGAACCAGCAGGATCGCCCACACGTTTTTCATGCTATATGGATTTTCCAGTTTGTCTTCCATAACCCGCTCAATGTCTCCCGGCTTCTCCGAAAAGCCCCCGCGGCCTTACCAGGAGCACAATAAACATGACTATAAAGATGGCCACCTTGGAGTATTGACCGGCGAACAGCGAAACAAAGCTGACCACCTGACCGATAATCAGCCCGCCCGTCACGGCTCCCGCCAGGCTGCCCAAGCCTCCCAGCACCACCACGACAAAGCTCTCCACGGTAATTTCCACGCCCATGTCCGGGCTGGCGGAAACCATGGGCGCCGCCACCGCGCCTCCCAATGCAGCCAGGCCGACGCCGATGCTGAATCCCACGGTCCAGATTCCGGACACGTCAATTCCCAGCGCCTCAACCATCCGGCTGTTCAAGGTCGCCGCCCTCATAACCATGCCCAGGTCGCTTTTTTTCAGGAAAAGCCAAAGGCTTGTCATGACCACGGCCGTGAGGACGATGATAAACAATCGGTACTTGGGGAAGGGGATGTTTCCCAGCAAAATAAAGCCGCTCAGCGCCTCGGGATAATCCACGGTTTTTCCGATCAAACCGAATACGACCTTCATCAGGTCGGGGACGGCGACTGAAAATCCAAAGGTTAAGAGCAAGGGGTATAGTTGGTGCTTTTCGTACAAGGGGCGCAATAAAAACACTTCGGCCAGGGCCCCGATCAACCCGGTGATGATCGCCGCACTGGCCAGGCCTATCCAAAAGCTGCCTGTCAGGGATATGACCAAAAAAACGGCGTAGGCGCCCAGCATGTAAAAAACGCCGTGAGCGAAGTTTACAACGTCCAGAAGCCCGTAGACGATGGTCAACCCGGCCGCCAGCAGGATGTAGATGGCGCCCAGGGCCAGGCCTAAAAGGACGTGCATGATGATGAGGTTCAGGTCGATATCCAGAATACGCGCCTCGCAATCGATGCTAAAAGGAAAGGCGGCTCTTTCGGCAAAGCCGCCTTTCCATGATTAAAACCTTTTCTTATATGGAAAAACTCCCCTGCCGCCGCTACTTGGTGGGAATGGGAACCTTTCCGTAAGGCAGATTGTTTTTGTTGTTTTCACAGGATTGCAGGGTTTCCTCAGAGGGAACTTCCTGCACAACTTCAAAAACGTCCCAATCCTTGGACTGGTCGCCGCGGCCTCTTAACACCAGAATGGATTGCTGGCGCGCGTGGTCGCAAGCCCGGAACTGTTCGCTCCCCTTGGGCGTTTGAATGGTCATGCTGGTCAGTGTGTCGATAAGCGCATCCACGTTGTCAGCAGCCCCGGTTTTGGCAATGGCCTGCCAGACGGCTTTGGTTCCCACATAGGCGGCCTCGGCGTCCCCGGAAGGAGGCGCGCCGTATTTGGCCGTAAAAGCCTCCACGAATTGTTTGTTTTCCTCGCTGGCAGCCTTCATGTTCCAGTAATAGGTTGCGCCGCCGTAAACGTTGTTATCATAGGCCTTGCCGCATTCTTTGGCGATGTGCAAATGGGTCTTGCTGATGACGATTTTCATCTTTTTGGTCAGGCCCAGTTGGGAAAACTGTTTGATGGCGGCTATCTGGTCGGCCCCGTAGTTGTTCAGGACCAGGATGTCCGGGCTTTCCGCCAATATGCGGGGAATGTAGCTGGAAAAGTCCCGCGTTCCCAGCGGATGATAGATATTGCCCTTGAACTCCCCGCCAAGCTGGTCGCTGTTGTACATCCAACTGGCCATCATGTCGTGGAAGCCGCGATAGTCGGCGGACAAAGACATCCAGGTTTTGCCCAGATTCTTGAAAGCGTAAGTCGCCAGGGCGTCGGGGTTTTGGTAGGGAATCACCGCGGAAGTAAAGCCTTTGCCGCAAAACTCCTTGCCCACAGGCAGGCTGTTGTAGCAATAAGACATATACAAGAGATTGTTTTTACAGGCATATTCATTAATAACCAGAGAAATGGCGCCGGACAGGTTCCCGCCGATGACGGTGAGATGCTCCTCCTCCACCATTTCCTTGACCCGGCGAAGGGCGATGTCCGCCTTAAGCTGCGAATCCTTGACGATCAAATCGGCCTGGCCCCCCAAAACGCCTCCGGCCTGATTGACTTGCTCGGTGGCCAGCATGGCGCCGTTTTTCATGTCCTGCGCCATGGCGGCGTAAGGCCCTGAAAGGGGCAGAACAATCCCGAATTTCGCCCCCTCGGCCATGGCCGCGCAAGGAATCGATATGCAAATCAAAGCAATTAAAGCCAACCTTCTTATCATTTGAAGCCTCCTCTTCATGAATCAATAAAAACAAGATATTGCGCCCCCCTGCAATTGCTTGGTTACGCTCCCTTAAACTGCCTTTCGGGCCTTTAAGACGGCTGCGGCCCGCTCTTTTTTGGACGAAGCAGCCCTTTTGCGAGCCCCACCGCCCTGACTGCGTCCGGGGCGTATCCGTCCGCTCCCAGCAATTGAGCCGCGCTTTCATTTAAGGCGGCGCCTCCCACAATCACTTGAGCGTCGATTTTTCCCTTTTGACGCAATTCGTTTATAATTTTGCCCATTTCCTCTTTGGATTTTGTTGTGAACGCAGAAAGGCCAATCAATTTAGGCCGATGCTCGCTGTAAGATTCTAAAAACGCCTCGGCGCTCACATCCACGCCCAGATCAACCACCTGATAGCCGTATATTTCAAAAAAGATGCGAACCAGATTTTTGCCGATTTCATGAATATCCCCCTTGACCGTGCCAAGGATGACATCCGTTTTTTCGGCGCCCCCGTTGTGCAGCCTGTCCTCCAAAAGGCGGAAGCCCTCGTAAAAGGCGTCCACCATCAGCAAGAGGGAAGGCAAGAAGCACTTTTTGGCCTCGTATAGGGCGCTCCCCTTGCGAACAGCCCTTGTGAGGCCGCTGGTGACTATGACCAAAGGCTCTACGCCCCGCTCAAGGGCTGACTTCACGCCGTTTACGGCCTCCTCGGCCTTGGCGGAAAAAACATGCGCGCTGATCGCCGATAATTGGGGAACGGCCGGTTCAAGCTCGCTGAAACGGCGCCTGCCCGTCTCCACAAAATGGCGCACATTTTCAAGGGAAGCGGAAAAAGGCACGGCGCAGCCCGTACTCAAGACGAAGTTCTTCTTCAGGGCCATCATGGAAACAAGATCCGCGGTCTCGGAGGCAATGTCCTCCAAAGAGCCCCTTTCCACGATGCCTACAGGGTCGATGTTTCCAATAATGGAGACGTCATCCGGGATCTGGTCCTCAAAGGCCAGAAGATCCATGCAATTGTCAAAGCTGACCCCGCCGACTCCGGTCTTGACCATTTGGTCCACGACCTGGCCGGTGTCTCCGCATATGTGAAGAATGGTTGGAAGGGCGTTGAAAGGATCAAAAAGCCGTTGCAGAAAATCCCCTGCGTACTCCCAGAATTGATCCGGCGGAATCAGGGCGGATAAAGGATCTGCGACGGAAACGACATTGGCGCCCGCGTCCAACAGGAATTGCGTATAATTCCCGGCGAGTTCCAAGGCCTGTTCCAAAAGATCCATGACCGCGGCCCTGTCGTCAATGAGCATCCGAAGCAGGGCTTCCTCGCCCACTACCTGGCCGGCTACGGTGAACGGCCCAAATACGGGCGCCGCTATAAACTTGCCGGAAAACTCCTGTTGCATCCGGGACACAACCCGGGCGTTTATCTGCATCCGGACGACATGGCCCGGTTTTGGAACTTCAATGGACCTGGCCGGAGACTTCACCGCCGGCATTCCGCCATTGGAAAAAGCAATTTCAGCCCCCATCGCCTCCGCTTGAATGACAATGTCGCTGAAATAAAACAGGACGTCGGCGTCCAGGTTTTGGTAATACCGTTTCAGCGCCTCGAATTTAAGGTCTGCATCCCACAGGATTTCCTGAATTCCCGCTTCGACGGTCCGGACGGAAGGAAGGGCGTTGATAGGATAAACAAGCCGGCGGGGAAAACCAGCCTCTCCATTTATAAATAAACGAGCCATGGACTAATCAATCAGTGTGTGTGGCGCCTGCCGTTTGAATGCGGGTCTATCCCTTCAGGCTATAAAACGCGGCATGTTTTTTAAGACCCGTCTATTTGGACTAGTGGGATTATTGCCATTCCCGCCATAAGTCAAACTGATTTCATCGATAGAATCCATCTTAAGAATTTAAATTTTCTATACAACCGCTGACAAGTGAACGTCCTGGTTGGACCGCCTCCGCCTGGGCCTTCTGCCGCCGGCGGGGGTGCGCAACCTGCCGGAAATACAAAACCTGGGCCTCAAATTTCCGGGCTCGCCTTTAGGGTGGAAATGAGATAGGAAAACGTGTATACAAAAAGCATCTGTTAATGAATATCCCCGTGACTGCGAGGAGGCTCAAGTGTCCGAAAAGTTCAACTGTAAAATCAAAAATGATTTAGGCGAGTTGGCCAAAGTCTCGAAGGCCGCCAACGAATTCCTGGAACCGCTCAATCTGGATCCGAAAATCGTTTACGGGGTGGACCTCATCCTGGAAGAAATGCTCACCAACGTCATCACGCATGGTTATGAGGACGAAGGCACGCATGAGATTGCCGTCTCCATTGGGCTGGACGAGGATGAAGTCAGCATTGTCCTGGAAGACGACGGGGCGCCGTTTAATCCGTTGTCCCTGCCCTGGGCCAGCCACTCTGCGGACGCGGACGAGTTGATGGAGGAAGGCCTGGGCATCCACTTTGTTCGCAACATGATGAACGCCATGCAATACAGACGGGAAGACGAGAAAAACATCCTGGAAGTCTGCATAGACCTGTAAAGGCATGCTGAAACAAAAACTGACAAGCTGGTTTAAATCAGGGGGGGCTGGAGCCCCCCTTTATTTAGTGGGAGGCTCGGTTCGGGACTTTGTCCTGGGGCGTCCCATGAAAGACATTGACCTGGCATGCCCCAACGCCAGGGAGCTGGCCCAAAAGCTGGCGCAAGCAAACAACGCAGCCTTTGTCCCCATGGAAAAGGATCCCAACGCGCCTTGCTTCCGGGTTGTAAACAGAAGCGACCCCACAGACTTCCTGGACGTGGTCCGATTTCGCGGGCCAGACATCCATTCCGACCTTGCAGACCGCGATTTTACCATCAACGCCATGGCCCTTGACCTGGAAAACGGGTTTCCCCAGGATCCCATGGGGGCGATCCTGGATCCCTTCAACGGCCTGGACGACATCAAGAAGCAAATCATTCGTTCTTTAGGACGCAAAAACCTGGAGGACGATCCATTACGCATTTTGCGGGCCTTCCGGTTCGCCTCGCAACTGGGTTTTGAGATAGAGGAAAAAACCCTGGCGGATTGCAGGGAGCTCGCCCCTCAACTGGAGAAAACCGCAGCCGAGCGGATCACCCACGAACTGATTACCGCTTTTGAGGCGGAAAACAGCTATTCCGTGGTTCGCAAAATGTGGAAGGCCGGGGTTCTTTTGCCCATATTCCCGGACATAGCCCCCATGGAGGCCTGCCAGCAAGACGGGTTTCACCACCACAACGTCTGGGAGCATAGTCTGGACGTTTACGAGGCCCTGGAGGGCGTTCTGGGCGGTCTGGACGCCTTGTTTGGGGAGTATGCGCCCCAAGTGCGGGAATGCCTGGAGGCCGGCCGCACAGTCCCCATGCTAAAAATCTCGGCCCTGCTCCACGACATCGGCAAGCCCTATACGGGGCGATACGACGAAGCCAAAGGCCGCACCACCTTTTTCGGACACGCAAAAAAAGGCGAGGCCCTGGCCCGAAAAGCCCTCGGCAGGCTGCGCCTGACCAACAAGGACATGGACTTTGTGTGCCTCCTGGTTTCCGAACATCGCCACGTGGAGCAACTGGCCCAGCCCGTTGTAAAGCACAAAACCCGCATGGCCTGGTACCGAAAGATGGGGGATTTCTCCGTGGCCTGCGCGGTCCTGGCCATGGCCGACAATCTCTCCAAACAGGGAAGAATGTGCACCGAAACGGAGCGCAGCCGGCGCGAAAAGCATCTCATGGAAATGGTTCGCGAGTATTTCGCCGAAGCCAAGGGCGCCCTGGCCCGGCCCTTGCTCATCAACGGAAACGATCTTTTGGAGATCGGCCTCCCCAAAGGCCCCGGGTTAGGCAAGGTTCTGAAAGCCGTCACCGCGGCCCAGGATGCTGGTCAGGTGAAGAACAAGCAGCAGGCGCTGGCCCTGGCGAAAAACCTCCACAGACAAATAAAATAAGCCTTTTTTACAGGGCGTTCACCGGTTTTTTGACAAGGCGGACCGAAATCCCTATATTATTTCAGAACCCTTTAATTTAGGAGGTATTTATGGCGGACATCATGCTCTATACGTTAAGCACTTGCGGTCACTGCAAACGGACGAAAGCGCTGCTGAAAGAATGCGACGTGGAATACAAAAGCACCGACGTGGACCTCCTGGAAGGCGAGGAGAGGGAGGAAACCATCGCAGAGGTCAAGAAGTGCAATCCCAGGCTTTCCTTTCCCACCCTGGTCATCGGCGACACCGTCATCGTAGGATTCAAGGAAAACGAAATCAGGGAGGCCCTGGGTAAATGAACGCGGAAGAGCTTTACGAAAAATTGAGAAAGCTGCAGGAGCCCAAGGGATATTTCTTTAACAAGGACAAAGCCCTGGTGATGGAGCTCCTGGAAGGCCTGCTGGAGAACAAGGAACGCTACGGATACATGTGCTGCCCCTGCAGGCTGGCCGCCAATGACAAGGACGCGGACAAGGACATCATTTGTCCTTGCAAGTACAGGGAGCCGGACGTGCAGGAGTTCGGAAGCTGTTATTGCAATTTATACGTGTCCAAGGAATGGAATGAAGGGGAGATTGAAGAGGCCTACGTCCCGGAGCGCCGGGGGCTGTAGTCATCATTGCAATTCGCCCTTACCGCTGAAAAGGCGGAGTTAAGTATTCCTAATGCGCCGGATGCTTCATTTATCGCCCCAAACAGTTTGCCTCAAGCCAGACGCGGTAAACCGGGAGGGGCTTTTAAATGAGGCGCTTCAAGCCAAGATCAAAAAGTTCGCCCTGTTGCCAAGACCTGCAGCAGGTCTCTGCATTTGCCAGGCGCAATTGGCAAGCGTTCTTTGCTTGCGTTCCAATCTATTTTTTTAGTAAAAAAGCTGTTTTCTTTATCCAAACAACTGGGTTCCTGTCAATGGAACGGGCTTGGGCGCCTGCGGAAACGCCATGACCGGCGCCGCTAAACATTGACTTAGCCGCACGGATACCCCATAATTATTCCATTAAAAAATTAAGGGTTAGTCATCGTTTTGAACTAAGGTAAAGGACGGGTGCATCCAACGACCCACACTCTTCTATGATCAATTACGCGAATGGAGATAAATATGGATAGCCTGCCGGAAAAAGTGTGGCATAGCCTCAAGTCAGAGGAGGTGCTGAATGTTTTGGAATCCGACCCTGCAAAGGGTTTATCGAACCAGGAGGCTGCTCGTCGGTTAGAGGCTTTTGGCCCCAACGAACTGACCCAAAAAAAGGGTCAGGGGCCGTTGATTCGTTTTTTATTGCAGTTTAAGCAGCCGCTGGTCATCATCCTGCTCGCGGCCACAGCCATAACCCTGTTGCTTCAGGAGTATGTGGACTCCATTGTTATTTTCGGCGTGGTCCTGGTAAACGCCATCATAGGGTTTGTACAGGAATCCAAGGCGTTAAAAGCAATCGAAGCCCTGGCCAAAGCCATGGTCAGCGAGGCTACGGTGCTCCGCGACGGAGAAAGGCAAAGGGTCAATTCCAGCAAGCTGGTTCCCGGAGACATTGTTCTGCTGCAATCAGGGGATAAGGCGCCCGCGGACATGCGCCTGATCAAATCGCGCGAACTGCAGGTGGATGAAAGCGCTTTGACCGGAGAAAGCGTGCCGGTGCAAAAAGCCGAAACGGTTTTGGACGAGGACATGGTCATAGGCGACCGCTACAACATGGCCTTTTCCTCCACCCTGGTCACCTATGGGGCCGGGCAGGGGGTGGTGGTCTCCACCGGGGATCGGACGGAAATCGGGCGCATCAATGAGTTGATTGCCTCGGCGGACATCCTGGAAACCCCATTGACCCAGAAAATCCACCATTTTTCTAATATTCTCCTGTATGCCATCCTTGCCATGGCCGTGGCTACCTTCATTATCGGCTTTATCCGGGGCCAGGACCTGGTGGAGATGTTCATGGCCTCCGTGGCTTTGGCCGTGGGCGCCATCCCGGAAGGGCTGCCGGCGGCCATCACCATTACGCTGGCCATCGGGGTGTCCCGCATGGCCAAGCGGAACGCCATTATCAGAAAACTGCCTGCCGTGGAGACTCTGGGTTCCACCATGGTCATCTGCTCGGATAAAACCGGAACCCTGACGCAAAATCAAATGACCGTCCAGGATATCGTGGCCGGGGGGATTCGCTACAGTCTGACAGGAGTGGGATACGCCCCCGAGGGGGAAATCCGGGATGAAGAGGGGAATTTCGACCTCGAGGCCAACCTTTCGTTGCAGGAATTGCTCAAAGCCGGCGTCCTTTGCAATGATTCGACGGTAAAAAAAGCCGAAGAGGGATGGCGCGTGGAAGGCGATCCCACGGAAGGCGCCTTGCTGACCTCCGCCATGAAAGCCGGATACAGCGTGCAGCAGTTGACCTCTGACTTCCCCCGGCTGGACACGATCCCGTTTGAGTCGGAAAGGCAGTACATGGCCTCGCTTCACGATCAGGGCGAGGGCAAGCCCCGCATCATATACGTCAAAGGCTCCATAGAAAGCATCTGTGTGGAGTGCAGCGTGATTTACGGCCCCGACGGGGAGCCGGACGTCCCCAAGGCCGGAGCCATTACCCAATGGGTGGAATCCATGGCGGAAAAAGGTTTGCGCGTACTGGCTTTCGCCCGCAAGGAAGTATCGCCTGACACCACGGAAATCACGCATGCCGACCTGGAGCAGGGTTTGGAGTTCATGGGCCTTCAGGGCATGATCGATCCGCCCCGCCCCGAGGCCATGGACGCCGTGGAAGCCTGCCAGGCCGCCGGCATTCGCGTCAAGATGATTACGGGCGATCACGCTGGCACTGCAGCGGCCATTGCCCAGCAAATGGGTTTGTGCGGAGAAACCTGCTCCTACCACACCCGGGAGGTGCTGACCGGCAAGGATATCGCCGCTCTGGACGACCAGGAGTTAGTGGAGCAGGCTGACAGCACGGCGGTTTTCGCCCGGGTGTCCCCGGAGCAGAAACTCAGGCTGGTGGAAGCCCTTCAGAAAAGAGACAACGTTGTGGCCATGACCGGAGACGGCGTAAACGATGCTCCGGCTCTGCGCCAGGCTAACATCGGGGTGGCCATGGGAATCACGGGCACGGAGGTTTCCAAGGAATCCTCCGACATGATTCTGACCGATGACAATTTCGCCACCATCAAGGCCGCCGTGGAGGAAGGCCGGGGGGTTTTTGACAACCTGGTCAAATTCATAACCTGGACCCTGCCCACGAACGGGGGCGAAGGATTGGTCATTTTGATCGCGATACTGCTTGGAACCGCGCTGCCGATTCTGCCCCTGCAAATCCTGTGGATCAACATGACCACGGCGCTTTTGCTGGGGCTGATGCTGGCCTTCGAACCCAAGGAGGAAGGCATCATGCAGCGAATGCCCCGGGATCCGTCCGAACCAATCCTCACCCGCACCTTGATCGAGCGCATCGTGCTGGTCAGCCTCCTGCTTGTTTTGGGCGCCTTTGGGTTGTTCAAGCTGGAAGTCGCTTTGATGGGAGGGGATGAAAGCCTGGCCCGCACCCTGGCTGTCAATGTTTTTGTATTTGGAGAGATGTTCTACCTGTTCAACTGCCGATCCATTACCCGGCCGGTTTGGACTCTGGGGCTCTTTAGCAACATGTTTCTCTGGGCGGGGGTCGGGATCATGACCGCGCTGCAATTGCTCTTCACCTACGCTCCGTTCATGAACAGCATCTTTCAAAGCGCGCCTATGGGCTGGGCCGAGTGGGGGATGGTATTCGCCAACAGCCTGTTGATCTATCTGGTGGTTGAAACGGAAAAATGGGTCCGGCGGCGCAAGGCGGAAGGCTGAAAAATGGTTTAATCCGAACAAAAAGAACACATCCCGTGCAGTTCATTGCAGGGGATCTCCGACAGCACATAACGGCCGTGCAACGATCAGGTTGCACGGCCGTTCGCATTTTAGTCCATATACCCCTTGCCCTTCACGCTGTCGCAAATGGCCTGAACCGCCTGATCAACCGTGTTCTTGCCCATATCGATAACCAGGTCGTACAACCGTGCGTCGTTCCAGTCTTCTTTGTAATATTGCCTGATGTAGGCTTTCAGGTCGTTTTCTTCCTTTTCCACGTATTTTCTCGCTGCATCTTCATCCAGCTTTTGCTTTTCCATGACTTCCCGGACCTTAAGGCCCATGTCTTTGGTCAGGCGCACGTGCAAAACATTGTCCCTGCCTTTAAGGATGCATTGTCCGCCCCATCCAAGGATGACCACATTGCCTTCGTTGTATAGGTCTTCCACCAGTTTTTTGGTGACGTTGTAATAATTGTCATCGTCCAGGCAGCCGTGTTCGCGGTCCACCACTTTTTGCACGATGGAGCACGTATATTTGTCGACGAACCGGAGCACGCGGGAACTGGAGGCCTTGCTGAACACCTCAGCCTCGTTTTCCGAAATATTCAACTCCCTGGCAATGTCCGCCAGCAAGCCCTTTCCCACTTGGTCATACCCCAGTTTTTCCGCCAGTTTTTTGGCGAGTTCATTGCTGTGGGTTCCGTATTCCTTGCTTATTGTGATCACTGCCATAATGCCCTCCCAACCATAATTTCCAAAAAGAGATAAAAAAAGACTGCACGTGCAAATAATAAGTGTTAGTGACTAAACTTAAGTGCAATAGCATTCCATGTCAACAAACGGATGCGATGGCAGCCCGGTATAATGAGAAAACAACAAAAGGCCGCATGGCGGCGTCTTTGCGCACTTTGAAAAATGGAAGCCGCGAGCGTTCCCCTGGAAGGCGGCGGCTGAAAAGTCATCCGGGCGGGCGGCTTTCGCCCATGCAAAATGCGAATCTTGACCATAAATGCCGCCGGACGCTACAATGTCCCCTGATTAATCCATAAACCCCTTAAACGGAAATGTTTTTTAAATGAAAGTGCTTATTGTTTCATCCGAACTAAGCCCCATAGCAAAGGAAGGCGGCCTGGGAGACGCGATGGCTGGTCTGGCCCCGGCTTTGGACGCTCTGGGGTGTGAAGTGAAGGTCGCCATTCCCGGATACGGGCATGTGCTGGAGAGCTGCCCCGGCGCCGAACTGATTACGGAAAACGTCCGGGTCTCCATGGGATATTTCAACATGACGGCCGACCTTCGCAAAGTTGAGCCTGCGCCGGGCGTGGAGGCTTACATGGTCTGCAACGAATCCCTGTTTGGACGGCATGGCGTATACGGAGACAATGACGGCCTGTTTATGGACAACCATAAGCGCTACATATTCTTTTCAAAGAGCATTCCGGCCCTGTGCAGCGCGTCCCGGTACATCCCGGACGTCATCCTGGCCAACGACTGGCAGACCGGCCTGATTCCCGCGCTTATGGACCAGGGCCACATGCCTCAAACGGCCAGCGTTTTCGTCATTCACAACATAGGGTATCTGGGATACGTCCCCCCCGAAGACGCTTCCATGCTGGGGCTTTCCAATACGTACCTGTCCTATGAGGGCATGGAGTTTTACGGGCAGTTGAGCCTGCTTAAGGCGGGAATCGCCTACGCCAACAAGCTGGTGACGGTCAGCCCCACCTATTCCCGTGAAATCCAGACTACCGAGCAAGGCGCCGGCCTGGACGGGCTCATGCGAAAGCGCAGCCAGGACCTTGCCGGAATCCTGAACGGCGTGGATTTTCAGGTCTGGAGTCCTGAAACGGACAAGCACATTCCATGCAATTACAGCACAGCGGACATGGCGGGCAAAGGAAAGTGCAAAAAAGCCCTCCTGGACGAAATGGGCATGGACCAGAAGCTCATGAACGCCCCTGTGGCGGGCATGGTCACCCGGCTGTTCAGCCAAAAGGGGATTGAACTGGTTATCGGCGCCGTGCCCGAAATCGTGGAAAACGGCATGGGATTCATCCTGTTGGGCAACGGCGAGGAATCCTACGCCCGGGACCTGCGCAGGCTGGCCCAGGCCTATCCCGGCCGGTTCCGGTTTGAAGAAGCCTTTAACGAGCCCCTGGCGCACCGGATTATGGCAGGGGCGGACATGCTGTGCGTGCCGTCCCTTTACGAGCCATGCGGCCTGACGCAGATGTACGCCCTTCAGTACGGAACCATTCCCGTGGCCAGAGCCACCGGCGGGTTGGCCGACACGGTCCGGGACATTAAAGCCTTTGCGGGCAAGGGCAACGGGTTCACCTTTGACGCTTTTTCTCCCGGCGCCTTCGCCAACGCCATGGATAGGGCGGGCAGGTACTACAAAAACAGAAAAGCGTGGAGCGCCCTGACCGCGAAAGCCATGGCCAGCGCCGGCGTGTTTACTTGGGACATGGCGGCGGAACAGTATTATTCCATCTTTGAAAGGGCTGTAAGAGCGAGAAGATTATAAGACAAAGGAGGCCGATCATGCGTTACAATACCGGATTGCGGGCCTATACCTCCAAGAGGGTGGAGGAAATCGAAAAAGCCGACATCCTGGTGGGCATACCCTGCTACAACAACCAGGAAACCATCGCCCATGTCATCCAAATGGTAAGCCACGGCCTTTTTAAGCATTACAAGGACTTGAAGTCGGTTGTCATGATTGCGGACGGCGGATCCACGGACGATACGCGGGAGTCGGCCAAAGAATTTGAAATCAAGCCCTGGCAGGAAAAAATCGTCTCCATATATCGCGGCCCCGGGGGCAAGGGATCGGCCTTCCGCTCCATATTCGAGGCTGCCTCGCGGCTCCAGGTCAGAACATGCATGGTGGTGGATTCGGACCTGCGCTCCATCACCAGCGACTGGGTGAAATACCTCCTGGAGCCGGTCCTGGAAAAAGACTACCAATACGTCTGCCCCATCTATTCGCGCTACAAATACGACGGAACCATCACCAACAATATCGTTTACAACCTGACCCGTTCTTTATACGGGCTCCGGATTCGCCAGCCCATCGGAGGGGATTTCGCCTTTTCCGGCGCCCTGGCGAACTACTACATGGACCAGGACGTGTGGACCTCCGACGTGGCCCGGTACGGCATCGACATCTGGATGACCACCAACGCAATCACCAATAATTTCAAGATATGCCAGGCCAATCTGGGCGTCAAGGTTCACGACGCCAAGGACCCGTCCGAGTCCTTAGGCCCCATGTTCAAACAGGTGATATACACCCTGTTCCGCCTCATGGAGGAGTACGAAGACGAATGGAAGTCCATCCAGGGAAGCAGGACCGTACCCGTTTTCGGCCTGGAAGAGTTTTTGGAGCCCGAGCCCATCACGGTGAACCTGAAAAGGCTTGTCCAGGAATACCGCATGGGATTTCGGAGATTCAAAAGCCTGTATCAGGAAATATTCTGCCCCGAATGCTATGAAGAACTGAAAAAATGCTCAACCATGTCCCCCACCAAATTCCGTATGCCGGTCAAAACCTGGGTTCGGGTTTTGTACGAAACCGCTGCGGCTTTCCACCATTGGGGCGGCAACCGGGATCAGCTTGTGGGATTGGTCACGCCCTTATACCTGGGCAGGGTGGCCTCATTTATCAATCAGACCAAAAAAATGAACTCCAGTCAGGCCGAACAGGTGGTGGAGGAGCAGGCCGCCATATTTGAGGAGGACAAAGGGTATTTGCTGGAAGTTTGGGACGCCAAGCCCCAAAATGGATAGCAAATATTTCGATCATTAAAAATTCAGCGGCAATTCGATTTCTGAGAGCACGCCAAAACCTGAGTAGCGGCGCCTCATAAAGGGGGCGGCAAGGAGGAATTACGGAGCCCCCTCTTTGGTTTTTTGGGCTGGGAACAAGGGAATCCGGCCAGTTGAATTTGGCTGCAGCTCCTCAACCCTTTTCTGGATAACGCCCTTGTTATACAACGAAAAAAATGCATCCACCACCTTGGGGTCAAAATGGTTTCCCGAGCCTTCACGGATGATGTTCAGGCAAACTTCCTCGGGCAAACGCCTGCGGTAGGCCCTGTTGGTGGTCACGGCGTCAAAGACGTCAGCCACCGCCAGGATGCGCGCCAAAAAGGGAATTTCCTCCCCTGCCAGCCCATTGGGGTATCCGCTGCCGTCAAATTTTTCGTGGTGATTGCGGACAATCTCCTTTTCCAGATCCCACAACCCCATGTATCCGATGATGTTGGCCCCGATATCCGGATGCCTTTTGATTTCCTCAAACTCGTCCTTGTTCAGCTTTCCCGGTTTTAGCAGGATGCTGTCTGATATCCCTATCTTTCCGATATCATGGAGATTGCCGGCGACCTGAATGACCGCCTGCGCCTCCTCGGGCAGATCCAGTTCCTGGGCCAGCAATTCCGCGATGGCGGTGACCCGCAGGGAGTGCATGCGGGTGTATGCGTCCCTGGCTTCCAGGGTTTCCACAAAGGCGAACAAGGTGGAAAAAAGATTTTCGTATATGTTTTCGTAAAGCCCCAGGTTCTCCACCGACATTCCGGCTTTCTCGGCCGCAAAAGCCAACCGCGATATAACCTGCGCCGAAAGGGTATTATCATGGGAAAAACTAACCGCGACAAGCACGCCGAAAGGGCGGTTGCTCAAGGAGATAGGGGCCGCAGCAATGGACCTGACCAAGCCCATTTCATGCGTATTCGCCTTGACTCCGGATAGGGCGGCGGGCAGAGAGTCAAAAGACGTATTTTCCAGCCAGGAGATCAACTCCTCCTGCGCGTCCTGCAATTTCCCCACCTGGCCCGGGCCTGTCATATTTTTCGGGTTGCCTCTTTTTAATGCGCAGGCGGGCTTCTGATCGGCGCCTATGGTCAAGAAGAGATAGGCTGCATCGAATTCCGATATCAACAGGGCCAGAGAGATGGTTTTTTCAAAGATCTCCTTCACCGACCCCGCCGATTCCAGCGTCTCAATAATTTCATTCAACATCTTCAAATCATGGGCTTTTTCCTTAAGCTCCCGGTGAATCCTTTCCAGTTGCGCCTTGCCTTTGATCTCCTTTTTCAACATGACGTTTTCCTGAACCATAGCGCTGCGGTTCATGACCGTTTGCATAACGATTTCCATCTGACGCAACTGAATGGGTTTGATGAGAAAATCCACCACCCCGCTTTTCAGGGTGCTGATGGCTGCGTCCAAACTTGGATATCCTGTCATCACGATAACCGGGATGGTGTTGTCATGGTTTTGAATTTCGTGGGCCAATTCCATCCCGGTCATGCCCGGCATGTTCAGATCGGTAAAGCAGCATTCTATCCTCCGGCTTTTGATGATCTCCATGGCTTCCTTGCCGTTGTGGGCAAGAAAAACATCGTGATCCTTGCTGGAAAAATACTCCCGCACCATATCGAGAATGGGCTGTTCATCATCGACAAAAAGAATGTTCATAACTTCCCCAGGGTTGTCTATTTTTAGCGGCGCTCAATTTTCTTCAAGAAACAATATGCAAAAAGGGTTCCATGTTCACACCCCGTATTTAGGGGGGCTTGACGCCAATGGAATTGACGCTTGACTTTTAAACTTGGTCCAACATATATATACGCTTGTGAAAAGAATCCCAAGCTCGGGGGCGGGCGCTTTTCACGCCCTTAACTAAGGAAATAACTTAAAAAATATTAACCAGTTAGGTCTTTATGGACCGCAACAAACCTAATTATGGCGGGGGCAGTCTTTCATGCGTATCAATTTTCTACCCTTCTTGAGTTGGTTCAAGAACTATGACGCGTCCAAATTCAGGGCGGATGCCATTTCCGGTATTACTGTGGCGTTGGTTCTCATTCCGCAATCCATGGCGTACGCCCAATTGGCGGGTCTGCCGCCTTATTACGGATTGTACGCGGCGTTTCTACCTCCCATGGTAGCCGCCATGTTCGGCTCCAGTCTGCAGTTGGCCACGGGCCCTGTGGCTGTGGTTTCGCTCATGACGGCGGCGACGTTGGAGTCATTCGCCACGGCGGGGAGCGTGCAATATATCGAATACGCGATCGTGCTCGCCCTGATTGTGGGTATCTTCCAGTTTCTGCTGGGCGTGCTGCGATTGGGGCTAGTAGTCAATTTTCTGTCGCACCCGGTGGTCAACGGCTTCACCAACGCCGCAGCCATCATCATCGCCACATCCCAGCTATCCAAGCTGTTCGGCGTATATGTGGATAAGGCGGAGCACCATTACGAGACGATCATCCGGGTAATCGTGGCGGCCACATCCTACATACATTGGTACACGCTGTTTATGGGGGCCCTGGCCTTCGGCATTATGTACGGGCTTCGAAAATGGAACCCGAAAATCCCCAACGTGCTGGTAGCTGTTGCATTTACCACGGTGCTGTCCTTTGCAACAGGATTCAACAACGACTATAAGGCGCCCATAAACGAACTGCCTCAGGAAATTCAGGAGCAGGTGACGGCTTTCAACCACGGTTTGGAAGAGAATGTCAAGCTGGGTGAGGCGCGTACGGAGTTGGGCGGCAAACTGGCTGAAATCAAACATGAATACGGAGTTCATTCCAAAGAGTATTTGGTGCTTCAGCATGAAAACTCCCTGCTGAACCTTGAAATTGAAGAAAGCAAGCTCTCCATAGGGGAGGCTCGAAAAGCCATTCGGGACATGCACCTGGCCAAGGTAACCCGGGAAAACGGGTCCGTGGCTTTTATTCCCAAAACCAAGGAGCAGCCAGGCGACGGCAACATCTGGCGGGTTAAAGTGGGCAACAAGCCTTTGGACACGGAGAGCATCACGGTGGCCGGCGGCGGCGACATTGTGGGCACCATTCCCAAGGGGCTTCCCAAAATCGGCATTCCCCAGTTGAGCGTCAGCACATTCTTGAAGTTTTTGCCCTATGCAATCATCATCTCTTTGTTGGGCTTTATGGAGGCCATCTCCATCGCCAAGGCCATGGCCGCAAAAACGGGCCAGCGCCTGGATCCCAACCAGGAGCTTATCGGCCAGGGCTTGGGCAACATTTTAGGCGCGTTCGGGAGGAGTTATCCGGTTTCCGGATCGTTCTCGCGATCGGCGGTCAACTTGCAGGCCGGGGCCGCCACCGGGCTGTCCTCGGTCATTACGTCTTTGGCTGTTGTCATCACCCTGCTGTTTTTCACGCCGCTGTTGTATTTCCTCCCCCAGGCGGTTCTGGCTGCAGTCATCATGATGGCGGTTATCGGCCTGGTCAACGTGCACGGCTTTGTGCACGCCTGGAAAGCCCAGCCTTACGACGGCATTATCTCCGTCATCTCCTTTGTGGCCACCCTGGCTTTTGCACCGCATCTGGATAAGGGCATCATGGTGGGCGTGGTGCTGTCCATCGGCGTGTTCCTTTACAAGAGCATGCGGCCCAAGGTCGCCACCCTGGCCCTGCATCCGGACCACAGCCTGCAGGATGCAGCCCATTTCGGTTTAAAGGAGTGCAAGCACATCGCCGTGATCCGCTTTGACGGCCCCTTGTTCTTCGCCAACGCCAGCTACCTGGAAGACCAGGTGACCGAGCGCAGGAACAGCATGCCGGAATTGCGGGAAATCCTTATTGTGGCCAACGGCATCAACGAAATCGACGCCTCGGGCGAGGAAGCCCTGTCCCTGCTGGTGAGCCGGTTGCGCAGCGGCGGCGTGGAAGTGTCCTTCTCGGGCATGAAGGACAGCGTCAAAGCCTCCCTTCACAGGACGCACCTGTACGAGCACATCGGCAAGGAAAACTTCTATCCGCTCCAGGTGCAGGCTTTGGAAGCCATTCACGCCCGCGCCCACAGGGGTTCGGACGAGAAGGACTGCCCCCTGACCACGGTGGTGAAACTGGGTAAGAGCGTTTCCCTGAGCGAAGAAGAGCTCAAGAGCCTGTCCCGGGTCCTGCTGGTGGATGACGAGCGGGAGTTTGTGGAAAATCTGCGGGATCGCTTGAAAATGCGTGACTTCGGGGCTAATGTGGCTTATGACGGTCAGCAGGCCTTGGATCAAGTAAATAGGGAAATCCCGGATGTCATGGTGTTGGATCTCAATATGCCTGAAGTGGACGGATACCAGGTGCTGCAGGAGGTCAAGGAAAGCCATCCCTATGTGGAGGTGATTATTTTGACCGGACACGGCTCCCAGGAAGATGAGGAGCGGTGCATGAAGCTGGGCGCTTTCGCCTACCTGGAAAAGCCCATTGACATAGATGAGCTCACCAAAGCTATGAAATCGGCCTATGAAAAGGTGAACCGGAGAAAAACAGCTAACCAGTGATGGAGAAATAACCATGTCCACGATCAGCATCTTCGCCGGCGCTTATTGCCAGGCTGAGGACGTGGCCCGTAAAACGGCCGAAAATCTGAAGTATACCTTTGTCAGCGACAAAGAGGTTATTGAGGAAGCCGCTTCTCAGTTCGGCGTGCCGGCTTCCCGTTTCATCCGGACCATGAATGGCAAGATTTCCGTGTTCAATTCATTTACCCATGAGCAGGAAAGAACCATAGCCTTTTTGAAGGCCGTGGTCGCCGGGTTGATCCGGGAGCAGGGGGTGGTTGTATACGGTAAATCCGCCAAGCTCATTCCTTCCCACATATCGCATGTTTTGACCGTGGGAATTCTGGGCGAGGCTTCCTTTCGCATTAAGAATGCGGTTCAAAAGGAAGGCGTTTCAGAAGCCCAGGCCCAAAAATTGGTGCACAAAGACGCGGAAGCCCTGACCAAATGGTGTGAAAAAATCGCCGGCGCCGCGCCATGGATTCCAGACCAGTACGACATCTTTTTGCCCATGGACAAAAGCTCCGTGGACGAAGCGGCTGCATTGATAGTTAAAAACGCCAAGAAAAACGTCCTGTTGCCGACCAAGGAATCCCTGGCCGCGCTGAACGACTTTGTACTCGCCGCTCATGTGGAAACCGCACTGGTCAAGGAAGGCCACAGCGTGGGCGTTGAGGTTAAGGATAAAAACGTAACATTGACCATCAACAAGCATTCCCTCATGCTTAACAAGTTGGAAGATGAACTGAAAAGCATCGCCTCCAACTTATCAGGAGTCAATTCCGTGGAAACCAAGGTCGGACCTGATTTTTACAAGGCGGATATTTACCGGAAGCATGATTTTGAGGCGCCGTCCAAGGTCCTGCTGGTGGACGACGAGCAGGAATTCGTTCAAACCCTGTCTGACAGGCTCTTGATGCGCGATGTGGGGTCCGCCGTGGTTTACGACGGGCAGCAGGCTTTGGACTTCATCCAGGAGGACGAGCCCGAAGTCATGGTCCTGGACCTGAACATGCCCGGCATGGACGGCATGGAAGTGCTCCGTAAAGTCAAGCAGAGCCATCCGAGCATTGAGGTAATCATCCTCACGGGCCACGGCAGCGAGAAAGACAAAAACCTGTGCATGGACCTGGGGGCCTTCACTTATCTGGAAAAACCCGTGGATATCGAGGTGCTTTCGGAAAAAATGCGTGAGGCGTACAAGAAGGCCCAAATCAGGAAATAAGCCGGCTAAATCCGGCCCGGCTAAATCCGGCGGCCGCACCGCCGGTCTTAGCCGACTGGGATATTTTTCATGCCTTTTAATCTGCGAATAACGCCCAAATTCTGGAGGCAGTTCGAGATAGACCCGGCGCACGGCAGTTTTATCAACTACCGGCGCATGTGGTGGCAATGCGTCATAGTCATGACCAGCGTCTGCCTGTTTCCCCTGATCATCACCACCGTCATAAATGCCTATCAATACCAAGAGGTTCTGAAAAGCGAGAACATTGCGCCCGCCGACCGGCTGGTGTCCAATACCGCCCGCACCATTTCTTTTTTTCTGGAGGAGCGGCGGAGCGCCCTGGACTTTGTTGTGCGGGAAAGGACCCTGGAGGAGCTTTCCAACGGCAGGGAGTTGGCACGGCTTTTGTATCGCTTGAAGCAGGTGTTTGGGGGCTTTATCGACATCGGCCTCATCAACTCGCGGGGCATCCAGGTATCTTACGCCGGCCCTTTGGATTTGCAGGGGAAGAATTACTCCCGCCAATCGTGGTTTCATGAGGTCATGATTCGCGGCGTGCATATTTCGGACGTCTTTATGGGTTTCCGGGGCTACCCTCATTTCGTCATCGCCATCAAGCACGATACGGAGGACGGGGATTATTACATAGTCCGGGCGACCATTGACACCCAGGTGTTTAACGACCTGGCCAGACCATTGAACATCGGTCCGGCTTCGGACACCTTCATGGTCAATGCGGAAGGCGTGCTGCAAACGCCTTCCCGTTTCTATGGGTCCGTGCTTCAAAAGGCGGAGTGGACGACCAATATGGAGTCGTTCCACACCACGGTGAGGGAGTTGGAAGATCCCCAGAGCCGGGCCATCATCATGGGCAGCCGCCAGATAGACAATTCGCCGTTCATGTTCGTTTATGTGCACCAGACCCAGGGGCTTTTGACCGGGTGGCTGGCCTTGCGGGGCAAGTTGATCGGTTTTTTCGTCATCAGCACTCTGGTGGTGATTGTAGTGATTTTAGGGGTTTGCACCTATCTGGTCTCCGCGGTGTATGAGGCGGACAGGCGGCGCGAGGCCGTCCTGCACAAGGTGGAGTACACCAACAAACTGGCTTCTTTGGGACGGCTGGCCGCGGGGGTGGCCCATGAAATCAACAATCCCCTGGCCATCATCAACGAAAAAGCCGGGCTTTTGGAGGATTTAATCCACCTGACGCCGGATTTTCCCCAAAAGGAAAAGGCTCACGAAATCGTGCAATCCATCCTGGGATCCGTGGACCGATGCAGCACCATCACCCACCGGCTTTTGGGCTTTG
The DNA here is from genome assembly GCF_000429905.1 of Desulfatibacillum aliphaticivorans DSM 15576. NCBI lineage: Bacteria > Pseudomonadati > Thermodesulfobacteriota > Desulfobacteria > Desulfobacterales > Desulfatibacillaceae > Desulfatibacillum > Desulfatibacillum aliphaticivorans. The sequence goes on from NZ_AUCT01000010.1 coordinate 142,402, forward strand.
CAAGGCATATAGACGTCAATTTTGAAACCATTTACCTGGACAACCTGGTCAAGAACGTCTTGGGCTTTTTGGAAAAAGAGTCCCACTATCGGGAGATAGAGGTCAAGCTGGAGGTGGAGGAGAACCTGCCAGCCATCGAAAGCGACCGCGGCCAGCTTCAACAGGTCTTTTTGAATATTTTGAACAATGCCTTTGCAGCCGTAGAGGATGGAGGGAAAATTGAAATCCATATCAACTCCGTCAGGGACGACCAAGTGGCGGTTCGGATTGAAGACAATGGTTGCGGCATGCCTCCAGAGCACATGAAATTAATTTTCGAGCCTTTTTTTTCCACCAAAGGAAGAAAGGGAACCGGACTGGGTTTGTCCATAACCTATGGCATCATCAAAAAACTGAAAGGTTCCATAGAGGTAGACAGTCAGGAAGGAATAGGAACCACCTTTGTTGTAACCCTGCCTGTGAAAAGGCCTGCCTGATTGTCGGGAGACAAAGGATTCACCTGTCTGACAGGAGAAAATCATGCGTATATTACTGGTGGATGACGAAGTGGAACTGGTTTCAGCCATGGCTGAACGTCTGAACATGCGCGGGGTCAATGCAGATTATGTCACCTGCGGCAAATCCGCCGTTGAAAAGGCCCGGGAATGTCATTACGACGTGATGGTCGTCGACCTGAGAATGCCCGGCATGGACGGCATAGAAGTCATGAAGCTCGTCAAGGAAATTAGCCCGGACACGGGTTTCGTCTTCCTGACCGGCTACGGCTCCGAGGAGCAAAAGTCAGCCAGCGAAGCGGCCGGCGCCAATTGTTACCTGATGAAGCCGGTCAAAATCAGTTTGTTAATGGAAAAAATCGATGCGGCGGCTCAAGCCGCATGTACATTGTCTGAATAAGGATGGTTAGGATGCCTGATAACTCGGATAGGGAGAGCGCAGTCCTGTTCGGCAAAGTAACAGCCAACATCTCCCATGAAATCAAGAATTCCCTGGCGATTATAAAAGAAATCGCCGGCCTGCAAGGCGACCTCCTGTTGGCTGCAGAGCAAGGCCGCACCCTGGATCCGGCCCGCATGAAAAGCCTGGCGGACCGAATTGTAAAACAGGTTGAAAAGGCCGACCTCGTTGTCAAACGCATGAACCGGTTCGCCCATACAGTGGATCTGTGCAAAAAAACAGTGGACATCGGAGAAGAGATCCGTTTTATAATCGTATTGATAGACAGGTTGTTTCAGATGCGGGGGGTCCTTCTTCACGCCCATGTTCCGTCTGATCCCGTTCAAGTGGAAACCGACCCTTTCAGGCTGGTCTCTGCGGTGATCACCTGCATGCAAATTTTTTTGGACTGCTTGGGCAAGGGAAGAGAGTTGAACATCCATGTCCAACCTCATGAAGGAGGCGCCATGTTGGGATTTGATGCTGGCGAGGATGATCCGGAACTTCCTCCCACTTGCCAGGCGACTATTCAATGCGCCCTGCAAGGCATGGGAGCGGAAGTCCTCGTCCCCGGGAATACCTACTCCATGGAGTTGATTATTCCCGCCCTGATGGCGGCATAGATACAGATTTCATAATAAGGAGCAAATTCAATGAGCCAAGGTAAAGTGCTGTTAGTGGATGATAACGAGGATTTTTTGGACATCCTCTCCGAGAGAATCACTTCCAAAGGGCTTGAAGTGGAAACCGCGGAAAGCGGGACCGCAGCCCTTGCCAACCCCAGCCTGGGATCCTACGACGCCGTTATCCTGGACTTGGTCATGCCCGGAATGGACGGAATTGAAACCCTGAAAAAAATGCTGGCCGCCAATCCCGAGCTTCAGGTCATCCTGATGACCGGCCACGCCTCCCTGGAAAAGGGCATTGAAGCGGTAAAGCTGGGCGCCATGGATTTTTTGGAAAAGCCCGCCGAAATCCAATCCCTTATGGAAAAAATCAAGGAAGCCCAGGCAAAAAAAATGCTTTTGGTGGAAAAAAAGAACGAAGACAAAATCCGCGAAATCGTTTTCACCAAAGGCTGGTAAACAGGTTTATAGAAACGCCCCGCCTATTGCCATGCAACGCGGGGCGTTTTTAGTCCCCTCCTTTAAACCGCGCTGTTGACAGCGGCTTTTCGCCTTTTATCCGCCGCACCCTTTGTTCAAATCCTGTCCTGGATATTATGCTGTTTTTCAGCTCCATGCTGACTTAAGCCGAATCTGCTTGACACCCCTTTAGGCGGTATTTTATAGGATTCAAATAGGGCGTTAGGCGCCTTCAAGGCTCCAAATGGGAAGCCGGTGTAAATCCGGCGCGGTCCCGCCGCTGTAATCGGGGACGAACGCCGCATCAGCCACTGTTTCCAACGAAATGGGAAGGCGCGGCCATTAGAAAGATCCGAAAGTCAGAAAACCTGCCTAACGCCGGGAAGTGCATTGTTCGACGAGAGATCGACGGCGGCTTGACAGCCTCATGGCTTCCCCACGGGTGATGAAGAAGACGGGTGCAGTCCCCCAACCATGTTTTAGTGGTTGGGGTTTTTTATTTTCAGGAGATTAAACTATGAAGTTATTTGGAAATATCACCATTCAAAGAAGAACCGGAAGGTTTTTTGACCTCACTTTTTTCATAGTTTTCACTATGTTCATGAGCATTTCCCCTTTGGTTTGGGCCCAGAACGAAGAGGCGCCGGGAGAGGAAGAGACCGCGCAAAAACAGGCAATGGAAGCCGACTACGTGCTGAACGACATGGTGGTTACCGCGCAAAGGCTGCCGGATGACTTCCGGACCGGAGACGTTGACCAGGAGAACGCCCCGTCTTTTTTCACCGTGATCCCCAGGGAACAGTTTATAGGGAAGATGGAAAACCTGGCTCAGGTCCTGAAAAAGGAGGCCGGAATCCAGGTCAAGCAGTCGGGCGGGCTAGGCAGTTTTTCCACGGTGTCTCTCAGGGGGTCTTCCAGCGACCAGGTGATGATCTACCTGGACGGCATTCTGCTGAACGACGCCTCGGGCGGAGGCGTGGACCTTTCCAATATCAGCCTTGCCGACGTTTCCTCCATCAATGTGTATCGGGGGGTGAGCCCCGCCAGCTTCGGCAAGGCCGGGATCGGCGGCGTAATCAACATCAAGACGCTCCGCGCCCAAAAAGGGACCAAATACAACGTAGGGCTGGGCTACGGCTCCTTTGACACCAAAAAGGCCTTTGGATTCATCAATCACAAGCCGGGAAAAGCCGACTTTTTGCTCTCCGCCGATTATCTGGGCAGCGCCAACGATTTTGAGTTCAAAAATGACATGGGAACAAGCTGGAACAAAGTGGATGACCAGATTCAAAAACGGAACAACGCCGAGTTCTACCAATACAACGTTCTGGCCAAGGCCGGCTGGGACGCCAATCGCAACCTCCGGTTCGACCTGGTGAACCAGTACTTCTTCAAGGACCAGAACCTGCCTAACTGGATTAACATGGAGACGGCGTCCACCAATCTCACCACCTCCCGGAACATCACCACCATGCGATTGGGGCTGAATAACGTCACGCCTCTGGCGCTCAATACGGCCGCCAGCATCAGTTACAGCGACAAGGAGGAAAAATACGACGACCAGGAAGGCTCCGTGGGGCTCGGCAAGCAGTTGAACAAATACAACACCCAGCGATGGACCGGCGATCTGTATACGGAATGGATCTCCGACTACAACATTCTGGCCGCCAAAATGGAATATCAGCACGAAGACTACAGCCCCGAGGATTTGTTGCAGGAGGATGACCCTCGTGACAGCAACCGGGACTATATAGTGGCCACCCTCCAGGACACCCTGATGCTGCTCTCGCAACGGGTTATTCTCACCCCGGCCGTGCGCTACGCCTGGTTGGATGACGAACTGGAATCGGGAACGACCGTGTGGGGCTCCCAGTTGGAAAAAAGCGAACGCAAGGACGAATACTGGATGCCCCAATGCGGCCTTAAGGTCAAACCCTGGGAATGGATCAGCCTGAAAGCCAACGCGGCCCAATATGTTCGCGAGCCTTCGTTTTTCGAATTGTTCGGCGACAGGGGCTTTTTCATCGGAAACGAGGAGTTGGAGGCGGAAAAGGGAACCAATTTTGATGTGGGATTTGAAGTGAATTACCTGACGGGCTGGACGCTCATCAATCGGGTGTATATTTCCAGCGCCTACTTCAAAAACGACGTGGATGACCTCATCACCCGCATATACGACTCCCGGGGAGTAGGCAAATCCGTCAACATTTCCGAATCCGAAATCACTGGAGTGGAAAGCCAGGCCGCCGCCGATTTCCTGAACCTGTTCACGGTTTCAGGAAACGCCACGTGGCAGGACGCGGTCAACGCCAGCGAGATTTCCACCTTCAACAACAAAAAGCTGCCCGGGCGTTACGAATGGGCGACTTCGGGCAAAGTGGAATTCCATTACAAGGGTTTTAAAATCTACAGCGAATACTTTTACGAGGCGGGTAATTTTTACGACGCCGCCAACTTATTGGAAGCGCCGGAAAAAAAGGAACTGAATGCTGGCGCGGCATACCTGTTCAAGGGATTTTCCATTGAACTGCAAGGTAAAAACCTCAGGGACAAGCGTTACGAGGATTATAACGGCTATCCCCTGCCCGGCAGGGCCTACTACCTGACCATAAAGTTTGAGGGATAATTTTGTAAATCGGCATAAGGAGCGGTGACATTAACAGGCCCCATAGGCCTACCAAATACGAGGGGAAGGATATGATGGAAAAATTTTTGTCCCAATTTCATGGTTTGTTCTGCGTTTTAATACTATTAGCCGCTGGACAGGCCTATGCCGCCGGCCAACAGGCGGTGGTCCAGACCACGGCTTCCACCTGGGACAGCGCAGCCCACGCCGTCATTGACGTCAATCCGACACTGGGCGCCAGAGACGCGAACGTGGACTTGTTTCCCACCGACACCAGCGATTGGATCATACGCTCTTACGGACAGTACTTTTATCTTATCGGCAGATACTACACGGACAGCCTGACCAAGTTCGCTATCGGCGCCCCTGAGGATCCCATTTATCAAGTTTCTGTTCTGCCTGACGGGCTTGCCAGCGGCAACCCCCACGACATGATTTTCCTGAACGCGGGAAAAGCCTACATGCCCATGTATGAAACGGACAAATGCTGGATCGTCAATCCCCAGGACGGGACAAAAACAGGAGAAATCGACCTGTCCGCCTATGATGACGGCGACGGCGTTCCGGAAATGCACACCGGCGTGATTGTGGACGGCAAACTGTTTTTGCTCCTGCAACAATTGGATCGAGACAATAGCTGGGCTCCCTACAGCGCCTCCTACGTCGCCGTAATCGACACGGCCACGGGCCAGGAAATCGACACCAACGGAGACCCTTTGACGCCCAATGGCATTGTCCTGAACGGCGCCAATCCCCAGGTCATTCAATACCTGCCTGAAAACAACACCATCTACATCGCCGCTACTGGAAAGTACCCCGGCTCCAGCATCGACAGCCCCATGCTGTATGCAGGGGGAATTTTCACCCTGGATCCTGACGCCTACACCGTAACCAAGCTCATAGATGACGGCCCCGACGGCCCCGACGGCAGCCATCCTTACGGCGCCTTTTCCGGCCTGGCTGTTGTGAGCCCGGAAAAAGGCTATTTTGTGGGATACAAAGGCTGGGGGGACAATGTGTTTCAGGCCTTCAACCCCACCACCGGTGCGGTTGGCGATGTGGTGACGGGCCTGGAAGGGAAGTCCCTGGCCGGAAACGAAACCGGCGCAGCCATGGATGAAAACGGACTGGTTTGGCTCTCCTCGAGCGGAACGGACCACACTGTATTCATTATCGACCCCGCCGACGATTCTGTGGAGGACCAGGTGGACACGAACCTGAACCCCGGCAGCATTGCCTTCTGCCCGCCCACCATCTGGGAAGGCAGCAACCAAATCAACGCAGCCACCGGAACCGGAAACTTAAGCGCGTCCAGCGACATTGGAACCATTGCGGATATTACAGCGTATAAGACGACCGACTTTCCCAACGCAGGCGACGCCCCGTCCCTGCCCTTTGTGGACGGCTTAATCGGCGTGACCGTAGAAGGAGTTGCAGCCGGGTCAGACGTGGATGTAACCATCACCTTCCCCACGCCCAGGCAGTCCGACGCAGTCTATTACAAACTTGACGCTGCAGGCGACTTTTATGCATTCCCCACGGATAGAATCACCATCGTGGACAACAACACCATTATCCTGACTTTGACGGACGGAGGAATTGGAGATACGGACGGGGTCGCCAACGGGACCATTGTGGACCCGGGGGGATACGCCATGACCGCTCCGGAAAATCCCAAATCCACCGGAGGCGATGACGACGACGATTCCGGTTGTTTTATCCGGTCTCTCAAGTTCTAAACCCAAAGCGCCAATGCATGAGGCCGGCCTTTTTTCGAGGCCGGCCTCTTTTTTCAGGCAATTCGCGCCAGACGGGCGTTGGCGGCCTCCAGGTCGAAAAAACCGGGGTCAAAGTCCCTGCCGACCCATTGCGCCATAACATCATGGGCGGGATGCCTTTCGTCCCGAAGCGCTTCCAACAGATCGAAATACCTAAAGATCCCGCCAATGTTTTCGGGAGGGTTGGCCCGAGCGCCGGCCGTGCACACAGGATAGCGGGTTTCATGCTCCAGGGCGCTGATATCCTCCACCAGCACCTCCAGGCGCCAGTTGTCTCCCGGGTCGTATTCATAGACAAAACGTTTACCGGGTCTGGCGGCGACGTGAGATAAACGCACGTCCTGCTCTCCGATCATGCCGGCATCATTATCCGGGGCTGGAATGCCGTAAATTTTGCCTCCAATGGAAAAACGGTGCTGGTGGGTTCCGGACCAGCCCATGATGGACAAAACTATCTGATGCAATTTATTTAAAGTGGTGTCGCTGGTAACCTGCAAACGCCGCCAAATATGGGGATCCGCCCCCATGAGAGTGATTTTTAAATCATAGACGCGGCGCAGTTCAGTGACTTTATTGGCAGAAGGCATCCGAAAAAACTCCAAACGGTTCAAATAATCGCTATTCGCCATCCTCTCAATCGGTGGCGGAACTTTGCGCTCACGCATTATGTTGCAAGAATTCGGCCAGATAAGAAAAAACCGAAAAGAATCGTTTGACTACACCCCGTGCAGTAGAGTATTTTCTAGCCCAACGATCATCTATATGAGTTCGCTTGAATAAACCCCTTGGTACAATGTCACGGAAGCACCCAAACATGGATAAGCCGCTGGATGCCGCATATATAGGCCGCATCCTGAACATGGACGCCTCTCGCGCCTTAAAAGAGCGCGTCGCCAACTGCATACAAGCCTTCCAGTCTCTGGAATCCATTGGCGCCATGATGATCCCTTATGTCGCTGCCTGGAATGAATCTGACGGCAAGGTATGGTATGAATTCGCATCTCCCCGCTTCTGCGATATAATGTCCTGCAAGCCCAATGAGCTATCCAAGGTTTTCCCGGAAAGCATCATTGATCGGAGGCTGTACAGCTCCACATTCAACAACCAAACCATCAGCCGCCTGGAGCTTTTAGGGGCTCGAAACAGGATTCGGGAGGAAGGAAAGCTGACCGGGCAGACCGAATCGGTCTTTAAGGTCGCGCCTCCGGGAAAAAGCACTGTTTGGTTAAAAGATCAGGCAGTAATAGAATGCTATCCGGATGATTTTATATGCATTTCCATTGGCGGTCTTACGGAAGTGACCAAAGAAATGGAAGCGGAGGAAAAACGCAAGCTGGCGGAGGCGGCCCTGGCGGACAGCGAACGGAAATACAGGCAAACCTTTGAAAACGCGCCTACGCTTATAGTTCTGTCGGACTCTCAAGGAAAAATCCTGGATTGCAACCCGAAAATTCTGCCTTATTTGGGCTATTCGCCGCAGGATGTCCTGGGTTGCAACCTCTTGGATTTCACCCAGCAGGGGAGCGCAGCCGCTCTCCAGGAAGCCCTGGACCAGACCATAAAAAACGGACAAACTTCCGGGGTGGAGCTCCTGTTTGTGAAGCAGGATGGCAGGTTCCTTGACGCAAACGTCAATTTTTCGGCTCTTACCGATGAGTTGGGGCATAGTGAAAAGGTGATTTGCGGAATTGAGGACGTCACTCACAAAAGGCAGATGGAAGAGGAACTTGTCAGGACCCGCAAACTGGACGCCACAGGAATTCTGGCCGGCGGGATAGCCCACGACTTTAACAACTTGCTTACGGTCATCATCGGAAACATGGAGCTGACCCAGTTGCACGGAACGCTTGATGGATCCTCCAAGCAGGCTCTGCTTGCGGCCAAGGACGCTGCGGTGCGGGCCTTCAGGCTGACCAACAAGTTCATCACATTTTCCCAGGGAGGCTCCCCCGTCAGAAGAAGGACCGCCGTCACCCAACTCATCGAAAACGCCATCATGGAGTCCACCCAGGATACCATGAGCTTCGCCCTTATGGGGTCCCGCCTGGAGTTCCAGCGCAACTACAGCGAAGACCTTTGGGACGCCATGGTGGATGAAGGGCAAATGCGGCAGGTTTTTATGAGCATCCTGGCCAACGCCAAGGAGGCCATGCCCAGGGGCGGCGAGATTTTCGTCAGCGCCAAGAACACCACGGTGACGCTCCAAAACGATCAGGAAGAGGTTCCACTCCCCCAGGGACAGTACATCAAGATTGCGATTTCGGACCAGGGCGTTGGAATTCACCCGGAAAACCTGGAGAAAATCTTCGATCCTTATTTCTCCACCAAGGACCGCGGACGGCAAAAAGGCATGGGCCTGGGCCTTTCCATCGCCTATTCCGTGGTCAAGAAGCACGACGGCTTCATTACCGTCAAACCCCGCAATGCAGGAGGCGTCAGCGTGGTCATCTACCTCCCCGCCTGCCCCTGACCTTTTTAAGAAGGATAGGACGCCGGATTCCGGCTCTGCAGGTCTTCCATAGGCAGGGTAATGGTAAAGACTGCGCCTCCCTCGGAATTGTTCGCCGCGGAAATGGTCCCCTTATGCTCCTCAATAATGCCCAGGCAGATGGACAGCCCCACCCCCATGCCCATTTTTTTCTTTCTGGTGTAAAACGGGTCGAACACCTTGTTCAAATCCTCAGGGGCGATGCCCGGCCCGTCATCCATGACTTGCATGACAAGGCTGGAGTTCCTCCGCTGCGTCTTGACGACAATGCCGCCTTTTAAGCCTGGCCCGTAATCATCGGCGTTCGCCGAAATGGCCTCCACGGCATTGTTCACCAGGTTGAGCACCACCTGGCTCATCTGCTGGGGCGAGGCCAGGATGTCCGGGATGCTTTCATCCAGATCCAGGCTCACCTCCACACGGCTCTTCTTGAGGTAGCTGGCGCCCAGGCCTACGGAACCCTCAATAATCCGATTGATATTGGTTTTTTGGCGTTTTTCCTTGCCCGGTCTGTTCAGGTCCAAGAGATTTTTCACCGTGTCCCGAATATTTAAAAACGCCCCTTTTAACAGATCGATCTGGCTGCACAATTCGCGGTCATCCGCATACTCACGTTTTATGGCGCCCAGCATCATGGTGATGGCCTGCAAAGGAGAATTGATTTCATGGGCGACCGAGGCCGCCAACTGCCCGGTTGCGGCCAGCCTTTCAGAGCGGATCAACTGGCTTTCCAACTCCTTGGTGGCGGTGACGTCCCGGAAGCTCCACACCCTGCCGCCGTCCGGCTTTTGCCTGGAAAGCGGGCTGGAGTACTCCTCGATCACCCGGCCGTCTTTCAGCACCAGGGCGCCGTGGGTGGTTTGGGCTGTTTTAAAAGTCTCAAAAACGGTCTGTTTAAGGTTGTGGGAGTTTTCTATCTGGCTCGCCATGTGGTCCAGAATCTTTGTGTTGTCCCTGGCTGCCATCAAGGAAATAGGAATCCGGAACAATTCTTTAAACAAGCTGTTAAAATGGGTTATTCGGCCGTTTTCGTCCACAACCAGAATGCCGTCCGCCGTGGACTCAATGGTGGCGCGCAGCAATTTCTCATGTTCCAGCAGAGCGGCTTCCCCGCGTTTTCGTTCTTCAATTTCGTTCGTCAGCTTATAGTTTGCGGCCAACAACTCGCTTGTTCGGCTGGCCACCTCCATCTCCAAAGCATCGTGGGCCCGCTGCAAGGCTTCTTCCGCACTTTTCCGCTCCGAAACGTCGCTCTGGAAGCACAGCAAGGCGGGGGCCGAGTCCCAAATTATTTTTATGCTGCTTTGCTCCACCCAGCGCTCGTTTCCATCCCGGGAAATGATGCGGAAGGCCTGCACGGCCGCCTTCCTCCCGCTCTCCACCAACTCATGCTGCTTTTGCAGAACCATACGGCGGTCGTCCGGATGGATATGAGAGTCGAAAACCCATCCTTTGAACTCTTCTCGGGAGTAGCCGTATAATTCGCTCACCTGTTTGTTCCAAAAGACGGGATAGTTGTTCTGGACCACCACAATGCCTTCATTGGCGTTTTCCACCACCTCCCGGTAGCGCAATTCGCTGTCCCGCAGGGCCTGTTCCGTCAGCTTAAGCGCGGTGACATCCTCGACGGCCCCCACGTAGCCAAGCACATTGCCTGCCTGATCCAAAATACGGGTTGCGCCGAAACTGATCCAGCGCATGGCGCCCCGGTTGGTCCAGATCTGGGTTTCGTGGGAATACTCTTCCCCCTCCAAAACGCCTTGAAGCCAGCTTTCCACGGTGGAGATGGCTTCCAGGGGAGGCAAGGCGCCTTGCTTGTTTCTCTCCAGGTCCCAGTCCCCTTCCAGCTCAAAAATGCTTTTAAGAGCGGGATTGACATAGGTTGTCACCCCATGCTCATTGACCAGAAAGATGCCTATGGGCGCAGATTGAGTCATGCGCCTGAACCGCTCTTCGCTCGTCCGCAGTTCTTGGATCTTATTTGTATAGTGGTTGATTTCCTCTTGCTGCAAAAGAAGCGTTTTTTCCAGTTGGACGGTTTTGCCCAGCAACTCCCGGGTCTTCTGCTGCATCTTGGATTCCGCGTCCGCAAGGCGTCCGGCGTCCAGCTCCTTTGAGACAATCAAAGAGTCCAAAACCTTGTTAAACTCGCCAGCCAGCCTTGCCCAAGGTCCCGGCCCCGCGTCAGGGTCCAGGCGGCGCTCATAGCTTCCATTGACCAGGTTTTCTAACGCATCGACAATTTCCCAATAATGATAAATAATTCTTTGGCGGAGATGCAGGGAGACGGCGGCTATTAAGCAAATCAGAAAAAGGCTGAGGGCAAGGTAATACCCGTCCAAGGCTGCAATGCTTATGACGCCCAAGATTGCAGAAAGGACAACAAGGAGAACTGAATGACGTTCCAAATCCATGGGTCACCTGCCAAGATCGCCCCCCCGTCCTCCAGGCGAATTACACTCTTAACACCCGCAATTTAAGATAGGAGGCCACATCCAACAACGTGGCGATGTCATGCACGTCATGCAGTAAATAAGGCACGCGGACGCTTCCCACGCCCTTTTGAAGGCGCGTTAAAAAAGATTCTATGGCGCGTTTATCCGCCTCGGCCAGCAGGATGAACAAACGCAGGTTGGCGACCAGGGCTTCCACGGCCGGCTTATATTTCCTTAGTGAAGAAGCTGCTTTTTCGCCCATGGCCTCCACTTCCCTGGAGGTCAGGTCCGTTGGCGGCGTATGCACGCGGTTGAAAATCACTCCGCCCAGGGCCATGCCTTCCTGTTCGATCCTCTCCACAAAAAAATCCGCCTCGCTTAAAGATCCGGATTGGGGCGACGTGACCAGTAAAAAGGCGGTCCCGTCCTCTTCCATCAGCTCCCGCACCCTGGCGGCCCGGGCTTTAAACCCGTCGTACAGGCCTTCGAACACCAGAAAAAAATCCGCAATGTCGGCGAGGGTCTCCTTGCCCGTGGCTTTTTCCAAGATGGAAAACATGGCCTTGGCCGTGCGGTTGACGAATTTGAACCCCATCTTGCCGGCCGTGAGATAAGGTTTGAGCACCCATTGGATGACCTTGGCGTCCAAAAAAGCCGTCATTTTATTGGGCGCGTCCAAAAAATCCAGCGCGTGGCGCGAAGGCGGCGTGTCCAGGACGATCAAGTCGTATTTTCCGCTGGCGGCGAGCTCATACAGCTTTTCCATGGCGGAAAACTCCTGGCTGCCGGCCAGGGCGGTGGTTATATTTTGATAAAACCCGTTTTCCAGAATTTTGCGGCTGGTTTCCTCATTGGGCGAAATGCGCTGGATGAGGTCGTCAAAGGTACGCTTGGAGTCCAGCATCATGCCCCAAAGCTCTCCTTTAGGCTTGACGCCCGCCTTGTCAAAGGCTTCGTCCGGTATGCGCGCTTCTTCGTTGCCCAGTTCTTTCAAACCAAGGGAGTCCGCCAGTCTTTTGGCCGGGTCGATGGTGCAGACCAGAACCTTGCGACCGGCCATGGCCGCGGAGAGGGCCAACGAGGCGCTGATAGTGGTTTTACCCACGCCGCCGGAGCCGCAGCAAACCAGGATGTGTTTTTCGGCGACCAGGTCGGAAAGCTGCATCAGACGCCCTCCTTCAGGTTCCGGCTGATAATGGCGGCCACCTTTTGCACGCCTTCCTTATCCACCCTTCCGGGAAAAAGATGGGGGATGGAGACGATGGGAGGCCCGATTTTTTCCAGCACCATGTTTTTGTAAAATTCGCTCTGATCCACCCGCGCCTGCCTGCTTTCCAAAGCGGTCAAAAGGCCTTTCGCCCGGTCGGGAAAGACCTCCTTCAGCCGCTCCATGGCGTTGCCGTCCTTTTGCAGCTTGTCAAAAGAGTCTTGCGACTCGTCGTCGAACAAGGGCGGATACACGCTGTTCACAAAGGTGATCCCGGTGGGAATCCCCAACTCCTCCTTGGCGGTCTTCAGCAAGGTTATGGACTCGTTGACCGGCATTTCCTCGGGCAGAGTGACCACGTTCAACAACGAAATTTTGGGATCCGTGAGCATCCTCTGGACGTCCGCGGTCTGCCCCTGCATCCTGCCCATCTTGATGATGTTCATGAACACGGAGGGGACTTTTAAAAAGCTCAGGCCGTGGCCCGTGGCCGGAGAATCCACCACAATCAGGTCGAAGCGCGGCCTGTTGGACCATTTGACCTTCATGTCGTACAGGTGCCAGATTTTTCCGACGGTGATGAGTTCGCGCCAGCCGGGAGCCGTGTTGAGAAAGTAATTGAGCAGCCGGTTGTTCAGGATCAATCGGGCGGCGCCGCCGATCTTCAGTTGCAGGCCCACGTATTCGTGCAAGGCCCGGAAGGGTTCGATGCTGAGGACCGTAAGGTCTCGGTCCACCTCGATTTCCTTGTACACGGGAATCTCCCGCCCGAAGATCATGCGCATGTTAGGCGAGGGAGTGACCTCCACCAAACAGACGCTCATACCCCGGTCCCTGGCTGCATAAGCCAAGGCCGCAGCGACTGTGGTTTTGCCAACTCCCCCCTTGCCTGTTACGAATAGTATACGCTTTTCAAACGGGTCGATTCCCAAAATTCTCTCCGGTCGATCGCGGGCGCTACATCTCCTCTACGATCTGATAGGCTTTTTCCATGGCCTGGGAGAGATTTTCCGGCTTGCTGCCTCCTGCCTGAGCCATATCCGGCCGGCCTCCGCCTCCCCCTCCAACTTCCTTGGCGACATGTTTGATGATGTTTCCGGCCTGAAACTGCTTGGTCAGGTCCTTGGTTACCATGACAATGAGCAAGGCCTTTCCGTTAACCTCACTGCCTAGCACCACGATGCCGGACTGCAATTTGTCCCTGAATTTGTCGGCCAGGTCCCGCATGGCCGCGGGAGAGTCCACTTCCACCTTTTTGGCGATCATCTTTGCGCCGCGGACCTCCCGGATTTCGTCGTCCACGCTCTCGGACGCCTTGGCTGCAATCTTGGCTTTGAGGGCGTTGATTTCCTTTTCCTGCTGCTTGTTCTGGGCCAGGAGCTTTTCGATCTTATCGGGCAGGGTTTCCGGCTTTTCCTTTAGCAGGCCCGAAACCTTGTTCAGGTTGCTCATCAGGCCGTGCACGTATTCCACGGCGCCCGCCCCGGTCAACGCCTCGATGCGGCGCACGCCGGCGGCCACGCTGGATTCGCCCACGATCACAAAAAATCCCACGTCGCCGGAACGCTCGGTATGGGTGCCGCCGCAAAGCTCCTTGCTAAAGCCTTCCATGGAAACCACCCGGACGGTGTCCCCGTATTTTTCCTCGAACAGGGCCATGGCGCCGGATTCCCGGGCCTGATCCGCGTCCATTTCCACGGTGTTGACGTCCAGGTTGTCGCGAATGCGCTCATTGACCAGGGTTTCGATCTTGACGGTTTCTTCGGGCGTCAGCGGAGAGAAATGGGTGAAGTCAAAACGCAGACGTTCGGGCCCCACCAACGAGCCCGCCTGCTTGACATGATCGCCTACCACCTCGCGCAGGGCTGCGTGCAGCAAATGAGTGGCCGTGTGATTCCGGGCCGTGGCCTGGCGGGCGGCTTCGTCCACCTTCAGGTCCACGTTCTGGCCCTTGGCGATTTTGCCTTTGACCACCTTGCCTTCATGGATAATCAGGCCCGTGGGGTCTTTCAGGGTCTTGACCACTTCCAGTTCCAGGCCGTCCGCCGTGATCACACCAAGGTCGCCCATCTGGCCGCCGGACTCGCCGTAAAAAGGCGTGGCTTCCGTAACCACGGAGACCGCGTCGCCGGCCTGAGCCTCCTGGACTTCCTTGCCGTCCTTGACAACCAGGAGGACCTTGGAGCAGCCGGAGGTGCCGTGATATCCCTGGAACTCGCATTTGATTCCCTGGCTGGACAGGCTGGCGAAGGCTTCTCCTGCGCCTTCAAAGGCCACGGTGGAGCGGGATTTTTCCTTTTGCTCCTTCATCCGGGTTTCAAAGCCGTCCCGATCCAGGACAATGCCCTTGTCCCGAACCACGTCTTCCACGATGTCCACTGGAAATCCGTAGGTGTCGTACAGCTTGAAAATAACTTCGCCGCTGATTTCCTTTTCGCCCTTGGCTTCCATCTCGCCCAGGGCGTCGTTCAAAACGCTCAGGCCTTTGTCCAGGGTTTCGGAGAAGCGGTTTTCTTCGTTCACGATGACGTTGGTGATAAAGCTCCGGCCTTCCGTCAGGTCCGGATAGGCGCCGCCCATGGAGTCGCAGACCGCGGCCACGGTTTCGTGCAAAAAGGACTTGTTAAAGCCCAACTGGCGGCCGTAGCGGATGGCCCGGCGCATGATGCGCCTTAGCACGTAGCCCCTGCCTTCGTTGGAGGGCAAAATGCCGTCGCCCACCAGAAAGGCGGCGGCCCGGCTGTGGTCGGCGATGACCTTCATGCACACGTCGTCGGTTTTGGAGTCGCCCAATTTTTTGCCGGAAAGCTCGCCGATGCGGTTGAAAATGGGCGTGAACAAGTCGGTGCCGTAGTTGGTGCCGGCGTTTTGCAAAATGGAGCAAATGCGCTCCAGGCCCATGCCGGTGTCGATGCTCGGCCTGGGCAGGGGAGTCATCTTGCCGGTTTCGTCCCGGTTGTACTGCATGAACACCAGGTTCCAGATTTCCAGGTACCTGTCGCAGTCGCAGCCCACCGCGCAATCCGGGCTGCCGCAGCCGAACGCCTCGCCCCGGTCGATGTGGATCTCGCTGCACGGACCGCAAGGGCCGGTGTCGCCCATGGACCAGAAGTTGTCCTTTTCGCCCAGACGCACGATGCGCTCTTCGGGCACGCCGATTTTATCGCGCCACAGGAGCCCGGCTTCGTCGTCGTCCAGATAGATGGAGACCCAGAGTTTGTCCGCAGGCAGGCCGAACTTGTTGACCAACAGGTCCCAGGAGAGTTCAATGGCAAGTTCCTTGAAGTAATCTCCAAAGGAAAAGTTGCCCAGCATCTCGAAAAAGGTGTGATGGCGGGCCGTGTAGCCCACGTTTTCCAGGTCGTTGTGCTTTCCGCCCGCCCGGACGCATTTTTGGGATGTTGCAGCCCGGGTGTAGTCGCGTTTCTCTTCGCCCAGGAAAGTGCGTTTGAACTGCACCATGCCTGCATTGGTAAAAAGAAGAGTGGGATCGTCCTGGGGAACCAGGGACGAGCTTTTAACCACTCTGTGGTCATTTTTCTTGAAATACTCCAAAAACGCGGAGCGGACTTCGTTACCGGTCATGATTTCTCCCGCCTCCGGCAGACCCGCGGGCTTGCCGCCT
This sequence comes from Desulfatibacillum aliphaticivorans DSM 15576, assembly GCF_000429905.1. Classification (NCBI taxonomy): domain Bacteria; kingdom Pseudomonadati; phylum Thermodesulfobacteriota; class Desulfobacteria; order Desulfobacterales; family Desulfatibacillaceae; genus Desulfatibacillum; species Desulfatibacillum aliphaticivorans. Next base: position 158,579 of record NZ_AUCT01000010.1, read on the forward strand.
GTTTTAAAAAGGCCTGCACCGGAGCTGCTCACACACTGGCAAGTTGTTAAGGTTGTTATTTACTTTTTCTTTTTGCCGCCGTTGTTTTCTTCCGGCGCGGTTTCCTGGGCTTCTTCGGGCGCATCGTCTCCGATGCCCAGCTTGTTCCTGATCATTTTCAAGGCTTTGTCGTATACGTCCGGGTTTTCCTTGAAAAAGCGTTTTACGTTTTCCCGGCCCTGGCCGATGCGTTCTCCGTCAAAGGAGTACCATGCGCCGCTTTTATCGATGATTTCCAGATTGACGCCCGCGTCCAGCAAGTCGCCGGTCTTGGAAATGCCTTCGCCGTACATGACGTCGAACTCGGCTTCCTTGAAAGGAGGCGCCATTTTGTTTTTAACCACGCGCACCTTGGCCCGGTTGCCCACGGATTCGGTTCCTTCCTTGATGGCGCCGATCCTGCGGATGTCCAAACGCACGGAGGCATAAAACTTAAGGGCGTTGCCGCCGGTGGTGGTTTCCGGGTTGCCGAACATCACGCCGATTTTCATACGAATCTGGTTGATGAAAATCAGGCATGTGCGGGTTTTGTTGATGGTGCCGGTGAGCTTGCGCAAGGCTTGGCTCATGAGGCGGGCCTGGAGACCCATGTGGGAGTCGCCCATGTCGCCTTCGATTTCCGCCTTGGGGGTCAGGGCCGCCACCGAGTCGATGACCAGGATGTCCACGGCGCCGCTGCGCACCAGCATGTCGGCGATTTCCAGGGCCTGCTCGCCCGTGTCGGGCTGGGAAACCAGCAGTTCATCGCAATTGACGCCCAATTTCTTGGCGTAGCTCACGTCCAGGGCGTGCTCGGCGTCCACAAAGGCGGCCACGCCGCCCCTTGCCTGGGCCTCGGCCACGGCATGGAGGGCCAGGGTGGTTTTACCGGAAGATTCCGGGCCGTAGATTTCCACAATCCGGCCTCTGGGAAGCCCGCCGATCCCCAATGCCAGATCCAGGGCAATGGAGCCCGTGGGAATGACCGGCACTTTCATGGCGACCTGGTCGCCCAACTTCATGACTGACCCTTTGCCGAACTGGCGCTCAATCTGGCTTATGGCTGTATCCAGGGCTTTGGTTTTGTCCTCAGTGATTGCCATATTCTTCCTCCGTCCCTTTGAACGATAAGATTTTCTGGTGTCGAGAAATGGGCCGTCCCTGTCCGCTTTAGCTATCTAATCGGCTAATTAGCCGTTTCGTCCAAAAGAAGCATGGGCAAGCGCCGTATACACTGCGCCTGTGGGGCGCAAGTCGCTCTTAAACAGAATGATGCGGTCCACAGTAAATTTCTGGGTTTCAAGTGATCCGGCTTTTTCAACGGCCTGCAGCAGGGCCTTGGGGTCGATCCGTCCCTTGGCCCTTCCCAGCGTGATGTGGGCGCTGAACCGCTTGTTTTCCGCTTCAAAGCCCAAGGGCTCCAGGCCTTGCTCCAAACAGGAGGCCAGCTTGGCCAGGCCGGCCGCATCCCCTGCCAGGCCGGTCCACAAAACCCGGGCTTTGGAAAAATTCGGGAAAGCCCCAAAGCCATTTACATTAAAGGTCATTGGCGCAAACCCGGCCGTGCATTCTTTCATGACCTGCACGACTCCGTCAATATCGGATTGCAGGACGTCGCCTAAAAACTTTAGGGTCAGGTGCATGCCTTTGGGATTGACCCAGCGGAAAGGAAGCCCGGAAGCCTTAAACCCTCCCTGAGCCCGGCTTACGGCCTGCTTAACCTCTTCGGGGATTTCCACGGCGATGAATGTACGGAGCTTCCGGGTCATAAAGGCCCTTGCAAAACAATTAATCCATTAAAAATAATGGAGAAAAATTCGTAAAAGAATATGGGCGTACACCCCGGCCGCCAGATCGTCCGCAACAATGCCCAGCCCGCCGGAAAGATTCTCATCCAGCGTGCTGACCGGGGGCGGCTTGAAAATATCGAATATCCGAAACAAGATAAACCCCGCGACCGCCGCCTTGAACGAAAACGGCACGGCGAACAGGGTCACCATGTATCCCGCGATTTCGTCAATCACGATGGCGCCCGGATCTTTGGCGCCCATGGCTTTGGCGGCCTTATCCGCTATAGGCACGGAGACGGCGATAAACGCGGCCGCCAGGACCGCCGCTGCAAGCCATTGCCATTGCCAGACCTGCCACATGATCCAGGCAAGCGGAATTCCCCATAAGGTCCCGAAGGTGCCAGGGCCTTTGGGAATAAGCCCCACATAAAAGCCGGTGGCCAGCGTCACCGGCCATTTTTTTCCTGTATCCATCCGGGTTTATCTATATTTTAGCCCTGTTTTTGTCAAGGGCTTTGCCTGTTTCGGGCCTGGATCGGAATGGATGATCCCGCCCCTTCAAAATGCTTTATCCACTTGATTTCGTATGCCCAATCCATTCGGGGCGCCCGCCCTGCCCCGCGGCTGGCCTATTAAGCATTATTTCTTGACTCTTTAGGGGCTTTTGTTTTTAATATTCTTCAATCGCTGCACTCAAATCGAGCACAAGTCATTACAGGAGGATAACTTGAAGAAGACACTCTTAATAGCTGTTTGCGCCATTTGCTTTTTTTCCTTATGTACAGGGGCGTACGCCGAGGGAGAGCGCACCTGGAAGTTCGGCGTCGGCGCGGAAGTTTCTTTTCTTAAAACGCTGGACTACGACGTGGACGACGTTGCGTCCACCGAGCAGACCTTTGAAGCCACGGCCATGCCCGGCGTCAACATGACCTTCTTTTTCAACCAGTATTTTTCCACGGAACTGACCCTGGCCTACGCCAAATACGAGATGGAGCTGGACGTTCCGGGTACAAAAATCGAACAAGGGGAACTGGAGCAGGTTCCGCTTTTGCTCACCTTTCGGGCTCACATGCCTTCCGAAGGCGGATTCAGCCCGTACATCGGCGCGGGTCTGAGCTACTTCTTCAACGACTTTGACATGTCCGATTTTTATTCCCGAAACCTGGCCAAAGGAACATCCATCGACCCGGACGACGGGCTTGGATTTCACGCCAACCTGGGCATGGAAATTGATGTGACGGACAATCTCTCCTTTGACATTGACGGAAAGTACACCTGGTACGAGGAGGAGTTTGTCATCAAGAGCCCCGGAAATCGCGACCGCCAGGAGGACGTGGAGTTGAACTCCCTTTCCATCGGAGCAGGCATGAAGGTGTATTTCTAAACCGGGGCCAATCTCTGTAAGATTTAAAAGGCCGATTAGGGAAGAATGACTTCCTTAATCGGCCTTTGGTTTGATAGAAATCATCTATCTCCTGCGGACGAAAGCCCTTTCCAAAACCAAACAAAAGCATGAATTCAAGCAGGTCCGTGCACCCGCCAATCATACCCAATTTCTGCAATCTTTCCCGGCCGCGCCTTTTGTTCTTTCGAACCCAGGCAAAAAAAGCCTTGCCTGGGCCACCCACAACGACGGCCAAGGTTTTCTGTCATCCCCGTGGAGGGGTTGCGGCGGTATGATTGCGGCTGTTATGCAATCATGATGACACACTCCCGGAAACGGGGACCCAGAGTCTTCTTGCGTATTTATACATTAGGGTGCAGACCGCCTGCCTAATCCCTGACGCCCGCTATGCGCTGCAGGACGAACAGGGTGTCCTTAACGGTGACTTTATCGTCGCCGTCCGGGTCCGTGGCCTCAAAAGCCCAGTCGGCCCTTGAAAAGGAGCCCGCGCTCATGCCGGGCAGTTGCAGGGAAACGATAGCGTCCCCCACGTCCAGGGAGGCGTTCATGTCAATATCTCCTTTTTGAATCACTCCTGATGAAAGGACTACCGCACCATCCCCTGAAGCATACCATTGGCCGGAATCCGTAGCGACCACTCCGCATAAATTTTGAGACATCCAGCCGTCAATCAGCGTGGCCTGTCCATTTTCAAACTGATACAAATATCCGCGGTCCCCACCTATGTAGCCGCTGTAAGTATTAAGGCTGGCAATGAACTTGCCGGCGCCCAAGTAGGAAACCATGCTAAAGGTATCGTAGGAGTATATCCCCTGAGCGGAAACCGGAGTCCAGGCGCCGCCGTCCATTTTGTATATGGCGACGGACCCGCCCACGGCGTAAACGTACCCGTCCCCTGCTGCAACGGACGCCAGTTTGGTGGTCACGCCGGAGTCTTCTTCCGTCCAAGCGCCGCCTGAATAAGAGATAATTTTCCCGTTTTGTCCCACGGCGTACACTTTGCCGTCCGAGCCCTGCGCCAAGCTATAATACGAGTCAAAGTCCGGGTCATTATAGCCGTCGACCTGATCCCCATTGACGATCTTTCTTGGTAATCCACCGTCCAACCCGCCTAAAATAATGAACATATCTCCGGACTCCGTATACAGGACATCGGTCATAGCCAACGGAACTCCGGCATTATTCGGTTTCCAGGAGGTCCAGGACTCTCCATCGTAATGAAAAGCGCCATAGGAATAACTGCCGTCCATGGGCTGCAAGCCCACCCACACATTGTCCTTTGCAAAGGCTCTCAAACCTGTGACATGGGCCTGCTTATTTTCGCCGATAGGCAGGGGATGCTCGGTCATGGACCCTTTGTTCCAGGCGAACACCCCTTCCCCGGAATTGATCCATCCTGGGGCGAACCACAGATCCTCTCCCCAAGAAACACGGGTAAAATCCTTTTTGACCGTGGGAATCCGGGACTCCTCGCGCCAGCCGTTTACAGGGCTATAGGTTTCCAGGCGTCCGTTATCTCCTGCGATGAGATACGAGCCGTCCGACTTTTGGCGGATAACATTTTGCTTCCAATATTCGGAGGGAGGAATTTCCGTGAAGCCCGATCCGTTCCAATGATACACGGAGCCGGAGTAAGACGTGAAATACATGTCCGAACCGGAAGTCCCGGAAATGGAGGTCAATTGCGTATTCTGCATGGAAACAGGCACGGTATAGGTTATGGGATTGGATATCTCAATCCAGTTTCCGGCGGCTTTGTTCAGCTTATACACCTGGCCGTAATTGCCGCAGGCGAAAACCGTGTCGGCGTCCGGCCCCCAGACGTCGTCCAAAAAGTTCGTGCTGAAATTGAAGGGCGGCTCTCCTTCTTGCTTTTGAATGGTCCATGCGCTGCCGTCATAATGGATTATCTGCCCGTACCATCCCACGGCGTAGACGTCATCCGCCGCAAAAGCATGGACGGAGTCCAGGCCGACGCCCAAATACAGGCCGCTGACATAGTCCACGCTCCAGGAATTTCCATCCCAATGGTACAAATAGGCGGAGCGTTCGTCCGCCGCCCACACGTTGTCGGGGGCGATGGCGTGGATGTCATCCGGAGGATAGGTGTCGCTCCCTAAGAAAACAGGAGCCGGGACGGAGCTCCAAGTTGAGCCGTCGTAATGAAGAAAAACCGCTTTTTCCAGATTATTGGTGCTGTAGTCGTCTCCGCCGGCGGCCCAGATATCCGTTTCCGAGGTTCCGTGGATGCAAAACAGCGGGACATTAGTAGGCGAGTCCATGAACTCGAAATTTGTTCCGTCGTATTTGATGATGGTTCCCGAATCGCCCACAAAATAAAAGGTGCTTCCGTCAGGAGTCCAGGAGTCGAACAGGCTGTTGGCGGTGGGAAAGGGCAGGATGCTGTTGACCTTCTCCTGCGCAAAGGACGGGGTTATGAGACAGAGGTGGACAAGACAACAAACCAGCAGGCCGGTGATGGGAACTCTTTTTAGCATTGGCGCCTCTCATGGGAAAATCGGCAAAAGAACTCTGCTTCGACTGCAGAAATGGTACGAATATTTTAAACCTCTTTCAGAGATACGACAAGGGGAAAACACAGGTCCTGCCGCGCCATTGGACGGCAAGCTGCGCCGAGCCGCCCAATGGCTTTGCCTAGTTCACAGCCCGTATTTTTTCATTTTCATGGACAGGGTTTTCCGGTTGATCCCCAGAATGCCGGCCGCCTTTTGAATGCCGCCGTTGGTGCGGGACAGCACAAACCGGATGTAATCCCTTTCCAGATCCTTGAGGCTGACCATTTTATCGGAAAAGGACCGAAGGTCGGGCGGCTGCTGGCGGATGTCCTGGGGCAGATGCTCGGGTTTGATAACGGCGTCGTCCTTCAGGATCAGGGTGCGCTCAATGGTGTTCTCCAACTCCCGGACGTTGCCCGGCCAGGCGTAGGAAAGGAGCACGTCCATGGCCTCGCGGGAGACCTTGGGGGCTTCCCTGCCGATTTTCCGGGACATGTGAAGCACAAAATAGTTGACCAGTTCCTCGATATCCTTGCCTCTTTCCCTTAAAGGCGGCAGATGGATGGGGATGACGTGCAAGCGGTAAAACAAGTCTTCCCTGAACTTGTTTTCGGCGATGGCGGCCCGTAAATCCCGGTTGGAGGCCACCATGATTCGCAAATCCACCTTGATGCGGACGGCCCCGCCCACCTGGGTGAATTCCCGCTCCTGGATGACGCGCAGGAGCTTGGCCTGGATGTCCATGGACAGGTTGGAAATTTCGTCAAAAAAGAAGGTGCCGTGGTTGGCCAGTTCGAACAGGCCCTTTTTGCTTTGCAGGGCGCCGGTGAACGAGCCTTTAACGTGGCCGAACAACTCGCTTTCCAAGAGGTTTTCCACCAGGGCGGAGCAGTCCACGGGCACGAATTCGTTTTCGCGCCGGCGGCTGTGATAGTGAATGGCCCGGGCAACCAGCTCCTTGCCGGTGCCGCTTTCTCCGGTGATGAGCACCGTGCCGTCCGTAGGCGCCACCTTAAGCATGCGGGAGAACAGGTTTTGCATGACCGGGCTGGAGCCCAGCATGATCCTGTCCGGCCCGGCCTGCAGGCCTTTGCTTTTGGGAATGCCGATGGTTTGCGCCGGAGGGGCGGAGGCTTTTTCGGCCCTTTGGATGATATTTTCTATATCGTCCACGCCAAAGGGTTTGGCCAGATAGTCAAAGGCCCCCATTTTCATGGCCTGAATGATTATGTCCGGCTCGGTGACGCCGGTGATCATGACCACCAGGGAGCTTATGTTGTTATCCTTGATCCATCCCAGGACTTCCATGCCGCCCATGCCCTGCATGCGGACATCCAGAAAAATAATGTCGAAATAGGAATCCGACATTTTGGAGATGGCTTCCTTGCCATCTGCGGCGTCATCGGGCTTGAGGCCCATATGGGTGACAATCCTACTGATGCCTGAACGGACGACGGGCTCATCGTCCACAATCAAGGCGGTTTTCAGCTTGGTTTGCTCCTCCATCTATCCCAGTCCTTCCTAGACGTGCTGCCTTCTTGCATGGTTACAAGGCGCTTTTTACCGCGTCAACGACTTCTCTGGCCATAAATGGTTTGCTTATCAAACCTAACGCTCCTGCATCTTCGCATTGGGATTCAAGCTGCCGGCTGCCGTGCCCTGTAATGATGATGGCAGGCAGGCCCGGGTAATTGCTTTTAATCCATGCGAGCAGTTCCAACCCCCCTATTCCCGGCATTTTTAAGTCTGCAAGAACAAGGTCCACGTGACTGCTTTGCACAATCTCCATGGCCTCCTCCCCGTCCTTGGCAATCAGGATCCGGTAGCCCTCCGCCTCCAGAATCCTGCGACATCCTTCTCGAACGACTCTCTCATCGTCCACTACAAGAACTACGTATTGTTTCAAACTCATGATTCTTTCTTGATTTTGGGCCCCGGCAGGCGGATGGTGAATATGGTTCCGCCTTCCGGATGATTTTCCACGCCAATGGTTCCGCCATGATTGTGAATAATGTCCTGGGTGATGGACAGGCCGAGGCCGGTGCCGTAACCCACGGGTTTTGTCGTATAAAAACTTTCGAAAATCTTTTCCAGTTCCCCCTGGGCCACTCCCGGCCCGTTATCCCGGAATTCCATGAAAAAATAACCGGATTCAAAATCGTGTCGCGCTTTAATGCAAATCAGGCCTTTGCCTTCCAGGGCGTCCGCGGCGTTTAGCACCAAATTGGTGAACACCTGCTGCATCTGAACGCGGTCGGCCTGCATTTTGGGCATGTCGGGCTGAAAGTCGCATTTCACCTCAATGCCCTGAAATTTCGCCTGGGGCAGGACAATGTCCAGGCACTGGCGAAAAGCCTCGGGAATGTCAAAAGGCTCGTTGCCGTTGTCCGACTTCCGGGAAAACCCCAATAAATTGCGGACAATGGCCTTGCACCGCAAGGTCTGGTCGATAATCTCCTTCAGGTCGTCCCTGTAAACCGGATCGTCCTTCAGGCTCCGCTGCATGATTTCCGCAAACATCAAAATGCCGGAAAGCGGATTGTTGATTTCGTGGGCCACACTGGCGGAAAGCCTGCCCAGGGCCGCGTTTCTGTCCGCCTGGATCAGCCTTTCCTGGGCGGAGCGCAGCTCCCTGGCAAGGCGCTCGCTTTCCCGCAAATCGCCGAAAATGCCCACGCTGCCCGTTTCCTGGCCGTCTTCAAACATGATTCCCGCCGACAAGGTGACGGGAAAGGGATTGCCGTCCCTATCCTTGAGCTCGGTTTTCACCATGTTCAGAATGCCGGGCCGGCCGTACTGCTTGCTCCGCATGAGCTTCATGTTGCGCTTGGCGGTTTCCCAGCCGTAAAACAGGTCCACGCCGCCGGGAATGCCCACCACGTCTTCCGAGGCGAACCCTGTCATGATCTCCATGCTTTTATTGAACATGAGGACCTTGCCCCTGGGGTCCATAACCACAATGCCGTTGACCGTGCTTTCAATCATGTTGGTCAAAAACGAAAGCATGCGGACCACCGGGTTTTCCGGCGTAAAGCACACGCCGTCCCGGTCTTCATGGCTTCTGGGGCAGACCGCCCAGGCGCCGGAGACCCCCGTGTTTTTTTGGATGGGGGTCACTATAAACCGGATATGGGGCTTGCCCATGTCTCCGGGCAGAGGAAGCACCCATTGCTCCGAACCCGCGCCCCTTTGAATGCATTGGGCGAAGAGTTCGTTCAAAGAAGGGTGAAACCTGTGCACGCCTTTGTTGGCGACCAAATCCACATTTTCCGGGCTGTACGGCAGACCGAGCATCTCGTCCGCAGGGGCGTTCCAGCCGATGATCTTTCCGGATTTATCGGCCAAAAAAGCCGGGTCCGGATGATGCCGGAACATCTCCATAAATGTATCCATGACTACCCCAATCCTCCGGCTTGCATCGGTGGACGCAAAACGCCGGCGGAACTCTTTATTGTATTTGAAATGTCTTGGAAGAATGCAGAAAAGGAAAGAAGTGGTAGTCCCAAGGGGAATCGAACCCCTGTCTTCGCCGTGAGAGGGCGATATCCTAAACCGCTAGACGATGGGACCACACTTTTTGTTGACAGCCCGCCAGTGGCGGACAAGATGGTCTTATTACAAAAATGAAGCCGCCTTGTCAAATCATTTTTGAACGCCATCTTCCAATTCCGTAATTTCTTCCAAAGAAGGCCGCACGCCTTGCCTGCGGCCCCAAATTATGTACAACAGCACGCCTAAAAAAGGGAGGCCAACCACCACAAGGCCCCAGACGGTCTTCCTGACCGGCGAGCCGAAATCCCGGGCCATAATGTGAAAAATAGCCAGCCAGGTTAAAATTAAAAACACGGTTCCCAGGCTTATGACAGTTATTGCAAAATTCAAGACGCCCCCTTCAGGACCGCCCGTATTCTCAACAGCGTGTTGGCGTAATACGTGCTATTATTGTATGATAATAATACTTTCTTCATTTTCTCGGCGTCCATCCCCGGCTGCCAGCCATGGTTTTTCAAGTACTTCCCTATGCTGGCTATCGCGTCGGAATGGGTGAACAAATCCACCTTGCCGTCTCCGCTTCCGTCCGCTCCGTGCACGGAAATATTGGAGGGCATAAACTGGGAATACCCCATGGCGCCGGCAAAGGAGCCCTTGATGCTGGCCGGGTCGGATTCATCCGGGTCCAGGTGCTTAAGAAAGGCCTTCAACTCCACATACGCCCAGGAGGCTTTTCTGTCGGCCCAGGACTCCACCTTTTTCTTGGTCGTCGTTTTCTTCTGGGACACCGCATCAAACAGTTGGTCCTTTTTTTCCTGCTCGGATAAAGCGGCCAGGGTGGACAAGGTGTTGATAACCGGCTTCGTGCCCACGTATCCGCCCAGACGCGTCTCCACCATCAAAATGGCGGTGATGACCTCCTTGTCCACGCCGTAGGCTTTTTCCGCCGCTTCCAGGTCGGCCTGGTGCTCCTTCATGTAAGCCCGGGCGTCGGCTATGGGTTTGTCCTTTAAAAACTGGTCGTAATTCAGCTTGGATTCGTTGTGGCGGAAGTACACCGTCGCCACGGATAAGTCCAGCTTTACGTTCTCGGCGCCGTAAATTTTATCCAGTTGGGCCTCTGTGAAGCCGTCCTGGATCAACCTTTTTTTCAAGGCTTCAAAAGGAGGCGGCGCAGGCTCGGAGGCCATAGCCGGGGGTACGGACAAACAAGCCAGAATAAGGGCTGCGAACAATCCAACAAACCGGTTTAACACAAACACGCTCCCAACTCAGTTCGGCGAACCCGGCGCCGCTAGCCGCCCGGGTTCGCCCTCCGTTTAAAAACCAAGCCCTGTTAAGGGCTCAGGCTGACCTCTCCCCGGATGCGATGGGAGAAAGTCGCCAAACTATGGTATCCCGCTTCCCGAGCCAGGGAAACGGCCTCGTCAAAATCCATGCCCACCTGCTTGGGGGAATGGGCGTCGCTCCCCAGGGTGATGGGAACTCCCGCCTGGTTCAGCTTTTGCAAAATCCACAGGCTGGGGTAAAGCTCCCCTTTGGGGTGCCGCTTGCCGCTGGTGTTGATCTCCACAGCAAGGCCTTTGCCGGCGATTACGTCAATCACCTGATCCCAACGGTTTTCCATCCGGTCCTGGGGGCTGTCTCCAAACTTGCCCACGACGTCCAGATGGCATAAAAAATCAAAGAAAGAATGCTCGGCCATGGTTTCCAAATGATTCAGATACTCGGCGAACATGTCCTCGCATTCCCGGAAAGGGCAATTATCCCGTTCCTTATGGGAAACCATGTTCCATTCCCCGATAAAATGCACCGACCCGCCAATGGCGTCAAAGGAATGGGCATCCACGATCTCCATGGCCTGCTCCATGGTTTCCAGGTCAAAGTCCACTTCCAGGCCCACCTTGACCCAAATGCGGTCTTCGTATTTTGCAGCCAGCCTCTTTACGGCCCGGTGATACAAAGGAACCTCCTGAGGGCTCATGGACAAAAAGCTGCCGTCCGGCCTCAGGGTCAGGTGGTCCAAAAAGCAAATCTCCGCAAGCCCCAACTTGACCGCTTGTTGCACATAGGCTTCCATTTCCCCTTTGGCGTGGTTGCACAAGGGGGTGTGCACATGATAATCAATCAAACTCATATCGGACTCTGAACCGCCATGCCTAACCGCTCCCGGTGAAAATTTTTGACCGGAGAATAATACGACGGTAAAGTGTATCAGAACCGGCGCACGGTCTCAAGCACATAATGGGAGTATTTTACCCAATTTTTTCTTTAGGGGGTAATAATAGCCCCATGTTGTGGTCAAAACAACCCCAAATGCATGCTTTGAGACGGTTCGGCCAGGAGATTATTCCATGAAAAAAGCCCAAAAAACAGTATTCACCTGCCAGGATTGCGGATACACCACCCCAAAGTGGATGGGCAAGTGCCCGGATTGCGGCCAGTGGCACAGCATGGTGGAAGGCAAGCCCAAGGCCGCATCATCGGGAGTCAAGGCCCCCTTTGACCTGTCCGGGCCGGGGTCGCGGCCCGTGCCCATCGACTCCGTGGACGGCATTGTAGAGGAGCGCCTGACCACGGGCATCATGGAATTGGACCGGGTTCTGGGCGGGGGGCTTGTGGCCGGGTCCATGGTGCTTATCGGCGGGGATCCGGGCATCGGCAAGTCTACCTTGATGCTTCAGGTCATGCAGTCCCTGGCGTATACGGGCCTGAAAGTTTTGTACGTATCCGGCGAGGAGTCCGTCAGGCAGATCAAATTGAGAAGCCAGCGGACCGGGTCGCCCAGCCCCAATTTGTTTGTGTACAGCGAAATCGTCCTGGAGCAGATTCTGGACGTGTTGGATCAGGAAAAGCCCCAGGCCGTGGTTCTGGACTCGGTCCAGACCTTGTACAGCCAGGACCTGACCTCGGCCCCGGGCTCGGTCAGCCAGGTTCGGGAAGTCACCTTCAAACTGGCCATGCACGCAAAGAAAACCGGCATCCCCACCTTTCTTGTGGGCCATGTGACCAAGGACGGGGCCATTGCCGGGCCGCGCCTTCTGGAGCATATGGTGGACACGGTGCTTTATTTTGAAGGGGAGCGGAATCATATTTACCGGGTGTTGCGGGCCGTGAAAAACCGGTTCGGCTCCACTAACGAAATCGGGGTTTTTGAAATGGCCGAACACGGCCTTATGGAAGTGAGCAACCCCAGCGCCGTGTTTTTGTCCGAGAGGCCGGAGCACGCCTCGGGCTCGGCGGTCACGGCCAGCCTGGAGGGCTCCCGCCCTATCCTGCTGGAAATCCAGGCGCTTGCCAGCACCTCCAGCTTCGCCAGTCCGCGCAGGACCGTTTTGGGCCTGGATTCCAACAAGGTGGCGCTTTTAGTGGCGGTTTTGGAGAAAAAAGTAGGCATGCCCTTGATGGATCAGGACGTATTCATGAACGTCGCCGGCGGCGTGCGGGTGACCGAACCGGCCGTGGACCTGGCCATGGTGGGCGCCGTGGCCTCCAGCTTTTTGGACAGGCCCGTGCCCCGGGACACGGTCCTCATGGGGGAGGTGGGCCTGACCGGAGAAATCCGCGGCGTGGGCCAAATGGAAACCCGCATCAAGGAAGCCGCCAAAATGGGTTTTGAGCAATGCCTGGCGCCCGCGTCCAGCCTGCGCAACCTGCGGCCGCCCTCCGGTGTGAAGGTGGTGGGCGTAAAATCCGTCAGCCAGGCCCTGGAGCACCTTTTTTGATCAGGATCAGGGTCCGGCGGAATGGTTTATTTTTTTACAAAAAGCTGGTTTTGGTTGAAAGCCGGGTGAATCTGTGACAATTCCCAAGTAGAAAACCGGAGCATATTGACTTTCAAGGAGTTTTTTCTTATATGAAATCAAAGAAAAAGGGCAAAAACCTTTGGCGGGATCATTACACAGACAAAGCCCAAAAGGCCGGCTTTCCCGCCCGCTCTGTGTTTAAGCTGGAGGAAATGCAAAAACGGTGGAAGATCCTCCGGCCCGGCCAGAAGGTCCTGGACCTTGGCTGCGCTCCGGGGTCGTGGCTCAAATACGCTTCCCAAATTGTGGGCGACTCAGGCCGGGTCATCGGCCTGGATCTCAAGCCCATGGATCAACCGGACAAGCCGAACGCAGAATTTATTCAAGGCGACGCGTTTGAACTGACCCAGGAATTCCTGGACGAAATCGGCAGGGATTTTGACGTGGTGCTGAGCGACATGGCCCCGAACACCACGGGCATCAAGAACGTGGACGCCCTCAAGTCCGCAGCTTTGTGCGAATCGGCGCTGGCCGCGGCGGTAACGGTCCTCAAGCCCGGCGGCTCGTTTGTATGCAAGATTTTCCAGGGCGAAGGATTTGATGCGTTTATAAAGGATGTAAAAAAATATTTTACCAAACATAAAATTTTCAAGCCCGAAAGCACCCGCAAACAAAGCCGGGAGATTTACGTAGTGGGCTGGAGCAAAAAAGGAGGATCCCATGTCAGGACATAATAAATGGTCAACAATCAAACATAAGAAGGGTGCAGCCGACGCCAAGCGCGGCAAGGTCTTCTCCAAGCTGATCAAGGAAATCACCATAGCCGCCCGCATGGGGGGCGGCGACCCGGACGCAAACCCCCGCCTTCGCACGGCCATCAACGCCGCCAAGGCTGAAAACATGCCCAAGGACAACTGGGAGCGCGCCATTAAAAAAGGCACCGGCGAACTGGAAGGCGTGAACTACGAGGAATTCCAGTACGAAGGCTACGGCCCCGGCGGCGGCGCCGTTCTGGTGGAATCCCTGACAGACAACAAAAACCGCGCGGCCGCGGAAATCCGCCATATTTTCTCCAAGTGCGGCGGCAGCCTGGGCGAGGCCGGCTGCGTGGCCTGGATGTTCGATAAAAAAGGCTACATCGTGGTGAACCAAAGCGTCACGGACGAAGACACCCTCATGGAAGTGGCCCTGGAAGCAGGCGCCGAAGACGTGCGGGAAGCCGGAGACGTGTTTGAAGTAATTACCCAGCCGGATGATTACGATGCGGTCAAGGAAGCCATTGACGCCGCCGGCATCGAAACGGAAGACGCCTCGGTCACCAAACTTCCCCAGAACACCGTGGAAGTCACCGGCAAGGAAGCCGAACAAATGGTCCGTCTGCTTCAGACCCTGGATGACTGCGACGACGTGCAAAACGTCTACACCAGCGCGGACATCCCGGACGACGCCATCGGCGAAGACTAAAAAGCTGTTCCGGGCGGATCAGTCGCCCAGGTTTCATATATTTGATGTAAAAGGGGAAAACCTGTTGATGACGGGTTTTCCCTTTTTTTATGTCCCATGAACTTCATTTGCTGGAATGACGGTTTATGGCGGTAAACGGGCAGATAATGGGGTTTAGAGGCTTGATTTTGTTGGGTTTCGCAAGCTCAACCCAACCTACGCCGCCCGAGGACAAGATGTAGGTTGGGTGGTTCTGCGCTGGAAACATGCAAAGAATTCAACAACGTATCGACGGCTGTAAAGATGGTAAAAAGGCTCAACGACGTTGCTGCGCAGGTTCACCCAACAAATAAAATAGCGTCGTCCGGCTTAGCTGCGGGGCTCCATTTATTCCGACAAAAGGCGTTGGTACAAATCCAGGAGTTTGGCTTCCTGGGAGGTCCAGGAATATTTTTCTCTGAAAAGGCGTTTGCCGCTTTCGCTCATTTTTCTGCAAAGCTCCGGGTTTTCCAAAAGGTGATCAATGGCTTTGGCAATGGCTTTGGGGTCGGTCGCGTCCACGGCCATGCCAGTGTTATCCCGCACCAAAAGGTCTTTCCATAGGGGAAAATCCGAGGCCACCATGGGCAGGCCGGCGGACATGTATTCGTAGAGCTTGTTGGGCGAGGTGTCGGCGTACCCGAACAAGGGCTGGAGGCACATCAGGCCCACGGCGGCGGAATGCATGTGTTCGTACACGCCTTTCAGGTCCGTCATGCCCAGGAATTCTGCATTTTTTCCATAGGCGGGAAGCTGCTTTATCGCCCGGGTTTCCGGAGTGTCGATTTCCTGGCCGATGATGGTCAAGTGGGCGCCCGGAGTTTTAACGTGCTCCATGGCCTGCACCACCTGATACGATCCGATATGGTCCCGCAGGCCTCCGGTGTACAGAATTTTTGTATTGCCCTCAAAGGTGCGGGGGATCTGGTCCAACAGGTCGGCCATGTCTTCCAGGGCGAAGTTTTCCAGAATCACGGTTTTATCCGCCGGAAAACGCGCTGCCAGACGGGAGCCGATGCTGGTGACGATGGCGTCGATGCAAAAAACCGTGATTTGCTCCAAGGCGCCCACGGATTTGGCCGTGAGTTTGCGAATGGGCGCCGGAATATAAGCCTTGCCCGCCACTTTGTCCGGGTGGTTTTCGTGGGCATCGTACACCACCTTGGCCCGGGTGAACCCTTTTATTAGAATCCCTACGGGCAGCAGCTCGATGTTATGAAAATGATACAGGTCCGCGTTCAGGCTGAGCGCGGTTTTAAAAACGTGCGGGACGACGCGGGTTAGGCGCTCTTTGCGGTCGGCGCAGGGCTGGACGGGAACGATGGTCACGCCGTCGTGCACCCCGCCCTTTTCCGCCTGGGCCACCAGGGAGACTTTGTATCCCGCCTTGGCCAGGGACCGGCATTCCTTCATGAAAATTCTTGTGTCAAAGGGCGTATTTACGGATGTCAGATGGACTACGTGCTTCATTTGGCCGCCTTTTTCGCCGCTAATTCATTATAAAAAAGTTCCAAGCGATTTTTTTGCGCTTCCATGGAGCAATTTTCCTGCACGAACTTCAGGGCGTTTTGGCTCAGCTTTTGGTGCAGGGCTTTGTCTTCCGTTAATTTCAGCATGGCCTCGGCCAAAGCGTTGGGATCGTCCATGGGGACCAGCAGGCTGTCATGGCCGTCCTTGATGGAAGCGCGCATGGCCGGGATGTCCCCCGCAATAACGGGCGTTGCACAGGCCATGGATTCCCGGACCGACTGGGACACGCTGTCCGATCCTGCCAGGGATATGGACGCCAGGGAAATTTGGTACCGGTTGGCCATTTGCCGGTCGTCCTCCACGTTGTCCAGAAAGCGAACGGCTTCAAGCGCTCCGCTCTCGGCCAGGCAGTCCTTAAACTCGGCCAGCAGGTCTTCCCTGGCTCGGGTCAAGGGAACGAGCAGACGGGCATTGGGATTTTTTTGGTGGACCTTGCAAAAGGCCCGGGCGGCGGTCATGGGATGATACAAAGGCTCCAGCATGCGGCACAGGTAAAAAACCGGCCCCTCCCCCAGATTCAATTCCCGGTGAAAGGATTCGTCGGGCTCATCCGGCCGGAACGCGTCCGTGTCCACGCCCAAATAAATGACCTCCAGCTTGGACTCGGGCGCGCCAAGCTCCAGGGCCTTGTTTTTTAGCTCGTCGCAAACGCAAAGGATTTTGTCGGCCCGGTTTAAGGCCGCTTTGGTGAGCGTGCGATGCAGCACGGAGGTCTGATCCAGCAAAAACAAATCCGACCCGTGCACGGAAAGGGCCGTTGGCCGCCAAAGCGCCATGGGCGTGGGCCAGCCCGCCCCAAAGGCCGTGTGGGCGTGAAGCACGTCAGGCCTCAGTTTTCTCACCAGGGCGAATAACGCTGCGCCGTATGCAGCGAACCGGATTTTGGGCAGATTGAACCGCTCGGCCAGGTCGTAGAAAGCCACGCCCGGAGGAATTCCCATGCCGCGCTTTTCGCAGCCCACAAAATGGACGTCATATCCCCAGGCGGCCAAGTTTCTCGCCCAGCGCCAAGCGTGCGCGTCGTTGGGGTTTCCGATGTAGCAGATTTTCATGGCGGCCGGTCCGTTTTCCTACCGATGATTTAAAGCAAGGCGCAACTAACGTTAAGGATAGGAAAAAAATACCACAACCGGAAGATCAAAGCCAGCGGCATGTTAAAAGGGGGGAGATGGGAAAAGGGGACGCCCGGTTGGACGGCCCCCATTGCGGTTATTCCGCTTGAATGGTTTCCGTGGTTTTCTGAACGGATTCCAGCATAAGCGCCTCGATTTTCAAGGCTTCCTCCTGGGTGAGATCCAGGAACTCCAGGGCGCCGTCCTCGAACGAGGATTCCACATCGTCAAAGGAAAAATCCAGGCTGCAATTTAGCGCCAGGGTATCGGCGATATGCAGGGCGTAGGACAAAAAGTCGCCTTCCGATCTGGACGGATAATGGTGATATCGAATGGCGGTTGTTATATTTTCCGGCATTTTCCAGGACTTACATACCTCACTGGCGATCTCGCAATGATCAAACCCCAAGATGGCCTTTTCCGCTTCCAAAAAGCTCATGCCTCCGGACGCCAAACGCCGAAACATTTCCTTGCGCTCCGCAACATAGGGCTCCAGGGCCAATTTACCGGCGTCATGGGTGAGCCCGGCGGCGAAAGCGTCTTCCGCCAAATGGGGTTTGGCGCGGCCTGTAATGATGCGGGCGCCAAAAGCCACCAACAGGGAATGCCGCCAGAATTCGCCGGGATCCATGCCGTATCCCGGCATGGGCTTGTCCAAAAGCTGGGAGGCGGAAGCCATGGTCAGGATTTCGTTCAGGGTCTTTTGCCCCAGAACCACCGAGGCCTGCTGAATGGTGGAAACCGTGCCGGAAAGCCCGTAAAACGGCGAGTTGGCGATTTTTAGCACCTTGGCGGCGATGGCCTGATCCGTAACCAGGACAATGGCCAAATCCTGAAAGCTGGAATTGGGGTCCGCCATGACCTTCCGGGCCTTGTGGATGACCTGGGGCATGGGCGGCAGATCCTTAACCCCTTTGACAATGGCCTTTTTCAGGGCTTCCCCTTCCGGCAGCGTGTTTATGGGCGGCGCCTGCGCCGGGGGGTTGATGGTTATGAGATTTTGGCAGGCCGGACACTTTAAGCTAATGGATTTATCCTTGGGGAGCTTCTCATCAGGAATATTATATTTTTTATGGCAACTTGAGCACTCTATCTTCATCTCTGCATTTTCCTTCCCAGAGTCAAAAACTTGTCATCTTCCGTCAACGCCCGGACGTCAGGATCAATCTCCGGCCCCTAATTATGGTGCGGGGTCGTTCCATTGGTATAGGAGCGGCGCGTCGACAATGTATAGAGCAAATACCGCGCCAATTGGGAGTTTTTGGCTCGCTAAATCGGAATTTTTTGGATCAGGTCGGTCCAAAAAGACATGATCCGCGGCGCCTGGCCCGTGGAAAACAAATAATAAATCACGGCCTCCACAAAAAGCAGAAACAAAAGCAGCCTCATTACCTGCCGTTTCGTTTGGCTTTTCCGCTTTGGCGCGGAAGGGGGGGCCGGCTTGGAAGCGGCCGCTTCCTGCTCCTGCAAGCGGGTTTTTTCATCGGCGGCCAAAATCCCGTCTATGGCGTTAATTACCTGGCCAGCGCCGCTGAAATTTTCTTCGGCTTTCCTGGACAGCATTTTTTTCACTAGATCGCGCACCTCCCTGGGAGTTGCGTCCAGGGAATGGGGGATGATCAACTGCCCCTGCCGCCAAATGGGCAAAATGCCGGTGATCATTTTATGCAGAATGGCGCCCGTGGAATAGATGTCCGTCAGGTGGGACTTGGGCTCCTTAAAAGGGTTGTACCAGTTTTCGTTGGAGGATTCCTTGCCGTAATGCTCTTTCAGCCCGAAATCCGTGAGTTTGACCACCCCGTTGTTGGATATCATGATGTTGGAAGGCCGCAGGTTTCCGTGCAACACCTTGTGGCTGTAGGCAAAACCCAGGCCTTCGCAGATTTGCCGTGCAACGGCCAAAGCATCCCGCCATTCATAGGGCCTGGCCATGCGCTCCTCCAGGCTGCCGCCCCGGATGTATTCCATGGCCACGATGTAAATCTCGTTGTTTCCCGAGGCTCCGGCCACGTTCACGATGTTCTTGTGCTTGAGTTTGAGAAAGGCCTGGGCTTCGGGCAAGCCGCCCACGGATGCGGTGTATTTTTTCACCACCATGAGCTTGCCGCTCTGCTTGCGGCGGAACAAATACACGGCTCCGAACTTATGTTCCTTGATGATGTCCAGCAGAACCAGGCTGTCGTCGTCGCCCCCTATGCCCTGGGCCCGGATTTTGGCGTCTCCCCCAAGGTGGGCGCCCTTGAGTTCGTTCAGCAGGACTTCCTTGATCACGTCCGCGGATTTCACCCTGTCTTCCGGCTCGGGCGACAGGCATTGGAGGATGATTTCATCCAAGGCCCGGGGGATGTTGGGATCGTGTTCCAGGGGGGACTTGAAGTATCCCGTGGGCCGGGCGCCGGTGAACAACTCGTACATGACCACGCCCAAGGAGTATATGTCGCTGGCCGGGGTGAGATTCTTGGCGCTGGCCGACTGCTCGGGCGACATGTAGGCCAGGGTGCCGAGAACCATGCCTTCCCGGGTCAGGGTCGCGCCGGTCATGTGGTCGTCCACAAGCTGGGCGATGCCGAAATCCGCCACCATGGCGTGCCCCTGACCGTCTATAAGAATGTTGGCCGGTTTGATGTCCCGGTGCACCACTCCGTTTTTATGGGCGTAATCCAAAGCCTTGCACACCTGGACCATGATTTCCATCTTCTCGGTCAGGGTGTAAGAGCCCTTTTTAATCTCTTTTTGCAGGTCCGTGCCCTGAACGAAATCCATGACAAAATAAGACAGGCCGTCGGCCGTGGTTCCCCGGTCTATAATGTGGATGATGTTGGGATGAGCCAGGCGGGCCACGATGGTGGATTCGCGGTTGAACCGCTTGATCATGCTTTCCCGGCCTGAAAGCTGGCGCGCAAGTATCTTGATGGCCACCAGGCGGTCCAGGGAAGGCTGGAGGCCTTTGTACACCGTGGCCATGCCCCCGGCCCCGATTTTTTCCAGGATCTGATATTGTCCGATATAATCCGGCATGACGCTTTCCGTTTAAAGGATTAAACCAAAGCATGCCGGATTATTCGAAAATATTTGGTTGGGTGGAATGCCGATCCATGGATGCAATCCGGCGTGCACGCCTCATTTATGCACGTACCGTGCCGCCGCCTGCAACTTATCCGAGGGCGAATGCCAGCAAATTTGGGATTTTTCCTAAACGGACTTCACAAGGGCCGCAATTTCCCGGGCCGTGTCCTCCCAGGTGGACGGAAAAGCCATGCCGTGCCCCACGCCTTTCATCATGATCAGGCGCGCGCCGGGAATGGCTTCGGCCGTAACCTTGCCATGCTCGGGTGGGATGAGCGTGTCCGAGTCTCCGTGAATGACCAGGGCCGGAACCTTGAGCCCGCGCAATTTCTCCAGGCGTCCCCCGGAAAAGGTCGCAGCCAGAAATTGCCGGGAGATCCCCAACGGATGATAGCCGCGATCCCATTGGTCAGCCGCCATTTTGGCCTCGCATTCCGGGTCGTAGACGGGGCTGTTTGAGGCGAAAATCCGAAAGGAGTCCACCGTATGCTGAATGTACCCTTCCCGGTCATCAGGGGGCTGGGCCAGCAGCCGTTCCGTGGCCTCGGGCGTGGTGCGGGGTAAGGACGGGTCCTGGGGATTGGACGGCGACGAGTGCATGGAAGTCAGGGACAAAACCCTGTCCGGGTGCTCAATGGCCGTGGCCTGGGCGATCATCCCGCCCATGGACAGGCCGCAAATGTGGGCCTTGGCCAAACCCAGATGATCCATGAGCCCGACTGCGTCGCCGGCCATGTCGGACAGGGAATACGGCAGCTTCGCCGGTTCGCCGGATAGGAACTTCTTGGTGATGGCGGCGATTTCCGCCGCTCCGGTCTCGTCGCATTGGGTGGAAAGGCCGATGTCGCGATTGTCAAACCGGATTACGTACAGCCCCTGAGCCGTAAGCATCTCACAAAACTCCAACGGCCACCGGACCAGTTGGCTCGCCAGGCCCATGATCAGGATAAGAGGCGGATTTTTCGGGTCGCCGTGGGTTTCATAATACAGGGTAATTCCTTTTACTTGGGCTTGGGGCATGGGTTTTCTCCGAATTTTTGTTTTTCACGAATGTGCCAATTCGTGTATGATAGGGGATCGAGTCGGCATCGTCAAGCCTTGGTTGCGCGCCCTGGTTATCGATTTTGCAACAAGTTTTGCGCGATCAACGCCAGGTTTTTGCAGGCTGCTCCCCAGATGCGGAGCGGATAAATTCGTCCCGGAGGTTGAACCTGTCTTAACCCGATGATATTCTGATATTTACTAAACAAATTTTGTTCAAGGAGGAGTCGTCATGAGCACCGGACCCCGTTTGCAAGGAAAAACCGCCATTATCACCGGAGCAGCCAGCGGAATCGGAGCCGCTACAGCCACGCTATTCGCCGAGCACGGAGCATCACTGGTCCTGGCCGACGTAGTCGAGGAAGCCCTTGCGGCCGTCGCCGCCCAGGCTGAGGAAAAAGGCGCCAAGGTGGTTTATAAAACCACGGACGTTTCCGACGAAGAACAAGTGAAAGCCTTGGTGGACTTGGCTTTGGACACTTACGGCCAAATAGACGTTCTTTGCAATAACGCGGGCATTACCGGCGATTTTACGGACATGAACTCCGAGGACCAGGAAAACTGGAAAAGGGTCCTGGCGGTCAATCTGATCGGCCCCGTGCTGTTGACCAAATACGCGGCGCCCTACATGAAGGATCGCGGCTGCGGATCCATCGTGAACACCGCCTCCGTGGCGGGCATTCGGGCGGGCGCAGGCTCCAACGCATACAGCGCCAGCAAGGCCGCGCTCATCAACTTCACCAAAACCGCGGCCTGCGACCTGGGCTCGTTCAACGTACGCGTCAACGCGGTCTGCCCCGGCCTCATCGAAACCGGCATGACCAAAATGGTCTTTGACTACGCCCGGGATGCGGGTAAGGAAGCTAAGCTGGGGAGCCGCTGCGAAATGAAACGCTACGGCCTCCCGCACGAAATCGCCTTCGCCATCCTGTTTCTGGCCTGCGACGAGTCCAGCTACGTGACCGGCCAGCACCTGGCCGTGGACGGCGGAAACACCGCCTCCCTCAACCTGCCCGGCATGAAGTTCTAAACACGCTGGCAATATACTGAATTCCAAGGCGCCGGGCTCCTTATTGACAGGGGACCGGCGCTTTTTTTCCGTAAATGCGGACAACTTCCTCGTCCGCCAGTTCCAGGTCCGTGGACAACAACGCCAGCCAATCCTTTTTGCGCCGGTCCCGGACGAAAACCAGCTTTACATCCAGCCCGTCTTTCAGGGTCGCCTGGGCGCTGGAGGCATGGCAGAATTTTTTTTTCGCCGGAGGCGCGATTATTTTTTTTACGTTCATGCGTCTCCGGCGGTTTTGTTTTCGGTGTGTTTATTCGCTCCAGGCTTTTTTGCTGCGGCCGATTTTCTTTTGCACGGTGGACCATGTTTTGGTGGTCAGGAAGGATTCCTGGTATTGCTCGATCATTTGCACGTACATGGAATAGGGGACCGTAAAGGATAGTTCGTCGGTCTTGAAGAACTTACGGGCCGAAGGGTCCCATCCTCCCACCACGGCCTTGGCTTCACCCCTGGCCTTATATTTCATGGGCCAGGCGGCGATGCTTCCGCAAGCGGCGGACCAGGGGGAGGCTGCGACTTCGGGGTCGTTGGTCACAAAAAAAGCCATTTGATGGAGGCCTGCAAGCGATTCGGGCCGGGTGAAAAACAAGACGAATTCCGGCTCTTCGCTTTCCTTGAAAAGGGAGAGCGGCTTGACCACGCAATAGGGCTTGGGGGCCGGGACCGGGTCGATTTCCGTGAACACGCGCCTTAAGTCGTCATGGGTTTTGCAATAGTGCTCCCCTTCCGTAAAGTTTGGAATGCCTTCGGACACGTAGCCGATGATGGTTTCGGTCTGGGGCTTGTTAAATCCCACCCAAAACGAGGCGCCGGGGCATCCGAACTCCTGGGCGGAGAAGCAGGCCGGAATCTTTTTTTTGCGGGCCCTCCAAATGTGACCGATTACGCAGGAAAACTTGCCGAATACGCCAGGCCAGTCGATTTCGTTTTTTTCCTCCTTGGCCTTGGTGGGCAGGTCGTTGGGCTTGGGGGACAGGCAGCCTTCGGGCTTTTCGTCGGTGAAAAACAGGCCCATGGGCTCTTCGTCCAAGCCCAGGACGTTCAGAAAATCAGGCGTATTTTCCAATATTTTGTTATCCATCATTTATTCTCCTTGGTTGAGCGTTTCCAAATGCTCGCTAAAGCGTTTTAAAACGTGAATTGCATCCTTCAGTTCCTGAATTTTGAAGTGCTGTTCCGTGTGGTTGGACATGAGGGTTTCCACCTCATCCACCTTGCTTAAAATCTCACTGCCTTTCGGCGTCAGGGACGCCAGGTTAGCCCGTTTATGATCCGGGTTGTCAATAAACTCAAGGAATCCCTTTTCTTCCAGGATTTTAGCATTACGCCTAACGCTCTGGCGGGTCAGGCCCCGGTTCCTGGCGATCTGGGACATATGCAGGGGGGCCTCCCGTACAGCGGCCAGCACATGCCAAAGGGCGCTGGTAAGACCAAGGGGGTGGACCATTCTGTCTCCGTTGGCCTGTATCAAAGTGTTTAGGCGAAAGACCTCATTAACCAGTTCGACCAGGGTTTCCGCTTTTTGGGTTCGTTTATTTTCAATCACAAAGGCAGTCTCCTTGTTTCCAGGCTTCAGGCCTGTTTGTAAATAAAGTAACAACTTGACAGTGTGCTGTCAAATTTATTCCAAAAGAAGATGGATGGAGGAGTGCGAGCGGCTTTGATTTTGGTAATTTAAGACGGCTATTATTGTTTTTCCGGCTTGGGACGCATGGGGGATGCATTTCGCCCCTTCCCCTTTTGAGTAGGGGAAGGGGCTTGAAGAAAATGTGCGTTGTAATGCTTTGTTGTGGGGCTTCGCGGATTCAACTGTAATCTATGCGAAGTCTGTTCGTAATCGTGTTGCGCGAAGCGCCTTTTAAAAAGTTTTTGCCCCTCTTTTTTCAAAAAGAGGGCCGCCGGAGGCGGTTTTTGCAGTTGCTTTTTGCGCGCTTATTCGTCCGGGCCTTTCCAGGGAGACGGTTTGCCATGGAGGATGAACGGCGCCGGGGTGAGCGGCCCGGTTGCTTCCCCCAAATATCCCATGCCGATGAACAGGTCCGGATTGATCTGCCGGATTTCATCCCGCATGGTTTTGACGAATCCCTTGTTGTGCACGCTGTAATCCAGATGAAAGGAGTCCCGGTCGTCGATGCGGGACATTCCCAGGCGGGTGTTCATCTTGCGCACCCTGGCCGGGCCTGAGCCGTTTTTGCCGCTGAAGATGTTGTAACCCCATCCGCGGGCTTCCTTGAGGGGTTTGAATCCTTTTCCGTCCCAATGGCCCGGGCCGAAAAGGTTGTGGGAGATGAACGAGGCCAGAAAGGCCAGCACGCCCACGTCCAAAACCTCGGCGTTGTATTCCCCGTTCAGGGCGTCCATTTTCGGAGTTACGGCGGCGTGAAAAAGTTGCATGACCTCTTTCCAGCCAAGGTTTCGTACATGATCGGCCGTTGCGCTGTTGGGATCGACGCCCAGGACGTCGCCCATGGAACAGCCGGTCCACCCTTTGAATCCCATGAGGATCCGTTCCAAAATTGCTTTGTTCATGATTTCACTACCTTTTCTGCTTTGATGCTTTTTCCGACAAATCCGCGGGATGATTCCCGCCGGATGAAAAAATTAAACGCCCCTCTCCCGAAACCATTGGATCGAGTCGCGAATGGATTCGGCAATGGGACGGCATTCCAGGCCCAGTTCGTCCCGGGCCTTGGAAACGTCATAATACAAATATCTGGAGGCCATTTCAGCGTCCGAAGGCGTCATTAACGGCTGGCTGTGGGAGAAATGGTCGGCCCACGCCTTGAACAGGAAGGAAGCCGCTTTTAAGGCGGAAATGGGGATTTTAGGCAGCGGAACGTCGGGCATGCCGGCGGCGTTCCGCACCAGGCGGATGAAATCGGCCATGGAGATGTTTTTGTTCCCCAGGATGTACTTTTGGCCGGTCCTGCCTTTTTGCGCGGCCAGCACATGGCCCTTGGCCACGTCCCGGACGTCCGCGATATTGATGCCGCCGTCAAACCGGAACCGGACCTTGCCTTGCAGAACCCCCTTGATCATTTCGCCCGTGGGCGTGGGCGCTATGTCGCCGGGTCCGAAGGGAAAGGCCGGGTTGACCACCACCAGGTCCAGGCCGTTTTGGGCGAATCCCAGGGCTTCCTGCTGGGAAAGATATTTCGTCAGCACGTAATGGGCGTTGATGGCGTATTGGTCAAAGGGCGTCTCTTCGTTGGCCAGTCCGCCTCCCTGGCTGGTTCCCAATGCCGCGATGGAGCTGGTGTAAACCACCCGCTTGACGTTTTTGGACTTCATGGCCGCCCACAAAACGTTGCGGGAGCCCTGGAGGTTGACCTCGTAAATTTTGCTCCAATCCAGCATCCAGGTGGAGTAAATGGCCGCCAGATGAAATACCACGTCCACGCCCCGCATGGCCCTGGCCACGTCCTTTGGGTCTAAAATATTCCCCTCCGTGCGCCCGATTTTCAGGCCTTCCAGGTTGTCCGTAGGCTCCCCGGGCAGGATCATGGCCCGCACCTTCACTCCCTGGGACAGCAACTCTTTCACCACGTTGGATCCGATGAACCCCGCCGCGCCCGTAACCAAAGCTCTTTCCATGACGCCCCCTCCTTGTCGTCTCGTCATTTTTTGAACGCTTGGACAATAAGTATCGAAGTTTTTGAAAAAAATAAAGGGGAAATTGGGACAGGAAAAACAAAAGGGCCGCTTGCCCAGTCGGCGAACAGCCCTTGTTTCCTAGCATGCTCAGTATCAAAGAAGCGGAAGAAATTGCAGTGCAGGAGCGGATAATGCTCCAATTACATCCCGCACCATGTGATGACGTTATCGATAGGCTCGCGCTGGCTTTCCACCTTATTGGCGGGAAAATCCCAGTCCGGATAGCCGATGGCGATGGCCGCAACCAAGCGTTTGGACTCCGGAATGCCGGCGTGCTTTTTCACCACGTCCGCGTAGGTCACGCCCTGGTTTTCAATGCAGGTGTACAGGCCCTTGTCCGCGGCTGCCAGGCAGATGTTCTGCATGACGGCGCCCACGTCCAGAAAGGTTTGCTGCAGGGGCAATGACATCTCCGCCGCAATGATGATTGCCGCAGGCGCCTCAAAGTACCGGAAGCCCCGCTCCATCCACGCAGCGCGTTTGACCTTGTCCTCCCGGGGAATGTCCATCAACTCGAACAAGGCCTTGCCGATTTCTATCTGCCTTTCGCGATAGACGCTGCCCTTGGGCCGCTCCACCAGGATGTAATGCATTTCCTCCGGAGGCAGTTCAAAACTCCTGACCTTTTCCACGTTGGCCTCGCGGATTTTGTCCAGCACCTCGCCTCCCAGCACGAAGAACTCCCAAGGTTGGGTGTTTTCCGCCGAAGGCGCCCAGGCCGCCAGTTCCAGGACGGACCGCAAGTCTTCTTTGGAAACAGGCTGGGACGTGAATTTTCTAATGCTTTTCCGTTTTCTGATGGCCTCTTTGACTTCCATGGGGTCTCCTTCATTTTTTTTTGGGGGTGAATCGGCAAGCGTTGAAATATTCCATGCGTTCAATAGTATTCATGATGATATCCCTTGTAAAGTAGGCGCCTTTTTGTAATATAATTACCAATGAGTTACTTTAATTGATTTTATTGGAGATTTTAATGGAAACAATTTGTTCGGATAATAGCTGCCCGGTCTATGACACGCTTCGCATGATCGGAAACAAATGGGTTTTATTGATTCTGGCCCAGCTTATGGGAGGGACCAAGCGATTCGGAGAGTTGAAAAAAGCCATCCCTGAGATCAGTCCCAAAATGCTGACCCAGCAATTGCGGAAACTGGAGCAGGAAGGCCTGGTGGAGCGGACGGTTTATGCGGAAGTGCCGCCCAAGGTGGAATACTCCCTGACCGCCAAGGGCCTGGCCCTGGAGCCGGTGTTCGAGCAGATCATCATTTGGGGGCGTAAGCACGGAGGCAGGCCTTGATAGGGGCGGATGACCCGCCTTATTGCCCGTTCATGCGGGCGGTCCGCTGCTACGCCTTTAGACCATTTATTCGAACTTGGGCCGAATCAGGCGATGCTCCAGCGCCCAGGCTTTGATGTTTTCCGAGGCTTCAATCATGTCCTTTTTGGATTTGCCGAACATCACCGGCGAGGTCCAGGAAAATTTTTTATCCACCCCGACAATCCTGATCACTCTTTTTCCCCGCACTAAAAGCGGATAAAAGATTCCTGCAAGCAGCAGCACCGCTGGGTAAACTATGTTTCTCGCGTCACCTATAAGGAATAGTCCGGCGAAGCCCCACGCCAATCCCGCCAGGATCATGACTGCGCCCACCATTAGGCCGAACCGCAGGCTTTTAGGTTGAACGACAACGTCCACAATTTTGGAAAGCGGAGCAAACTCCGTGTATATGGGATCAGAAACAGCAAACTTTTTCCGCCCTGGCCAATACGCCCCTTTATTGGTCAGAACCATCTGGAAAAACAGTTCCTTTTTTATCAGAAAATGAATATTCTGCTCCACCCTCTCGCCTTCGGCCAACTCAACGGTAAAGGCCATACCCCCTCACATATTAAATATTTAGGCAATTTGCAGCTTCAAGGTCTGTTCAAAAAGAATTAAGCAGCCTTCATTTCCCGGATGCCGTCTGCGCCGGCCACAATGACCAAAGCGGTGGTTCCCAGGAACAATCCGTGCTCCACCACGCCGGCGCGTTGGGAAAGGGCCATGCCGATTTTCACCGCGTCGTCCATGGGGCCGAAGTCGGCGTCCAGGATGCGGTTGTGGTTATCGGTCTGGAAGGCTTTGCCCAATTGATTTTCCCGGACCGTCACCTTGGCGCCCAGGGATTCCAGAAAGCGGGTTTCGGAGGCCGTGGCAAAGGGAACCACTTCCACGGGCAGGGCGAAGATCGTGCCCAGCTTATCGGATATTTTGCTTTCGTCCACGATGATGATGTTCTTTTTGGTGGCCTGGGCCACGACTTTTTCCCGCAGCAAGGCGCCGCCCCCGCCCTTGATCAAGTTCAGGTCCGGGTCCACTTCATCGGCGCCGTCGATGGTTACGTCAATGACCGCATGCTCTTCAAACCCGACCAGGGGGATGCCTAAAGACCGGGCGACTTCCTCCGTGGGGGTGGAGCTGGGAATGCCCACGATATCCTTCAGCTTGCCTTCCTTCATGAGGCGGGCGATGGCGTGAATGGCGAAGGTGGCGGTGCTGCCTGAACCCAGTCCCACTACCATTCCGGATTCCAGGTATTCCACGGCTTTTTCTGCAGCTTGCTTTTTAAGAGCGTCCTGCGAGGTCATTGATAAGGCTCCTTTGTTGAGGTTTTTCCCCTTGTTCTTTCGGGAGGTTATTTGCATCGCCCCGATTGATTTTGAAAATAAAAATTAGGCGGCGCCGGTTTTCCGCTGAGGGAAACAGGCCATGGAAGGCATATTGGAAAAATCATGCGGGTTTGGCAAGAAAAAAATCACCCTGAACAACGATTGAGAGGTTCAGGGCGAGAGCAAAAAGCAGGATTTTTTTACGGGGCTTCCACCCGGTTGCGGCCAAGCTCCTTGGCCCTGTATAAGGCGTGGTCCGCAGCGTCGATCAACTCGCCGGCCTCCATGATTTGTTCGCCCGGCATATTTGCGATGCCGATGCTGATGGTGATTTTCACCTGCTTCACTTTGGCGTCCATGACGTGCTCCTGCACGGACTCCCGAAACCTCTCGCAGGCCCGTTTGGCGTGCTCCAGGTCCGTATCGGGCAGGATCACTGCGAACTCCTCGCCGCCGTACCGGAAAATCATATCGTGGCTGCGGAAACCCTGCTTGAGCAGGGCGCCGGTCTCTGCGAGCACCTTGTCTCCGGTAAGATGGCCGTAGGTGTCGTTGACGTTTTTAAAATGATCCAGGTCCATCATGCACAGGGTGAGGGGAGAACCGTTGTTCCGGGCTTTTTGGACTTCTATGTCGACCACCTCGTTAAAATAACGGCGATTGGAAAGCCCGGTCAGTTCGTCCGTGATGGACATGTCCACAATTTTTTCCTGGGCCAGCCGGGTTTCCTTGCGAAGCCTGGCCTTTTCCAGAGCCGTGGCGATGGTGCGGGAAAGCGTGGCAGCGTCAGCCCGGCTTTTGCTGATATAGTCAAAGGCGCCCGCCTGAATCATCTGGGCCGCCACCATTTCATCGCCCTGGCCGGAAATGACCACCACCGGCGCATCTTCCCCGGCTTTCTCCATTTCCGCCAGAAAATCAAGGCCCGTGCCGTCGCTCAGGTAAAAATCCAGCAGCACCAGGTCGGGATCCTGGGCTTGTAAAATTTCCATGCCGTCCCCTACCCCGTACGCTCTGAAAATTTTCAACCGGGGGTTGCTGCTCAGGGATTGGGTGATGGAGTTATAATCCGCGTCTCTATCCTCCACGTATAAAACCTTGGTTTCCTGCTCCAGGTTGATAATGGCTATATTTCCGGCGTAAGCCTTGGTTTCGTCCCGCCGGATGGTTTGAATCATCTCTACGATTTCAGCCACTCGTTCGCCCGCTTCTTCAATTTGAGACAGGATTTTGTCCTGTTTTTCAGGAGCATGAGAGAACATGCGCAGCAGCTCGATGTTGCCTAAAAGCGCCGTCAGAGGCTGCCGCAATTCATGGGCCGTGGCCCCCGCCATTTGCAGGAGCACCTTCAGCCTTTCCTCTTCTATGACCGACTTTTGCTGCTCCAGAATTTTTTGATTGGATTTTTTTAAAATCCGGTTCATGTGCTCCAAGGTAAGGCGCTGCCGATGGAGCTCCAAAAAAGTTCGAACCTTTCCTTTAAGGATGTAGGGATCCAGGGGCTTGAACAAGTAGTCCACGGCGCCGGCTTCGTAGCCGCGGAACACGTGCTTTTGTTCTTTGCTGATGGCGGTGACGAAAATGATGGGGATATGCCTGGTGTCCTTGTTGCTTTGAATCAGCTCGGCGGTCTCGAACCCGTCCATTCCCGGCATTTGAACGTCCAGTAAAATCAGGGCGAATTCCCTTTCAAGAATAAGGCTGAGAGCTTCGTTGCCCGAGGAGGCCTTGACGATTTCCACGTCAGGCGCTTCCAATAATTTCTCGAGAGCCAGCAAGTTTTCCGGCTTGTCGTCCACTAGCAAAATGCCGGCCTTAAAATCCTGGGGATGGTCCACTTCCGGCTCCAGAACAGAACAGACGTCGGTCAGTTCTTGGAGTTTTAGCGTCAAAGGCGTGGTCAAAACTTTGCCGCCTCCCACTTCCAGGTTTTTGGAAGCGGAGCCGCCGACCATCCCTCCGTTTTTTTTAGTAAGCCCCATGAGTAAGCTCCGGCAGGGACCGTCCCTGCATGCGTATAATAAATGAAAATCCTTATTGCGTCTGACTCCCTTGTTTTGGATCGAGGCAGCTGCAAAAAGAGGTTCCATGGAATATAAAACAAACAAAAGACGTAAAGGCTATTTAAGGATCCTTTTACAAAACATAAGTCGTAAAGGATTTTAAGCAAGAACCGTGCCGAGGTTTAGGACAACTCTGTGTTGACTTTTAGCGCGGACAAAGGCACACTCCCTAAACAGTTTTTCATCAGGCTTGTTGGTTTTGGCATCGCTTTTGGGGAGGAATAAAACATGTCCCGTTCAGGTAACCTGTCCGAATATGGGGGAGGCTTCCTCCTTTTCTGCCTGCTTTGCGCCCTGGCGTTCGCATATATGGTCATGAAGCCCTTTCTGACCATTTTTCTGGTCTCCATGGTTCTGGCCATTATCGCCCATCCCCTGCACTCCTGGAGCCTAAAAAAAACGAAAAACCGCCAAAGCCTGGCCGCCGGGCTGACTGTGATCATGGTTCTGCTGCTTATCGTGCTTCCGGCTTTCATCCTGATACTGATGCTGGCCAACGAGTCGGCTTCCGTAGTGGTCTGGATCAACAAAGGCCTGGAGTCCGGCTTGTTCACCGACCAAACCGTGGATAAACTTACCTCCCTTCAAAAAGAATACCTGCCGGACGTCAAAATCGATCCTATTGAAATAGGCAAGTCCCTGTCAGGCGCTGCAGCGTGGCTTAGCAAAAAAATCATTTCGTACAGCGCCACCGCGGTGGGCGCTTTGGGCTCCACATTGTGGAAGTTCGTCCTCATGTTGTTCGCTTTATTTTACTTTCTTCGCGACGGCGTCCAGGCCCTGCGCTGGGCCATGCACCTGAGCCCTTTAAAGCAAAGCCTGGAAAACGAAATCATAGACTGCTTTAAGGAAGTCAGCCGGTCGGCTTTTTACGGGACCTTTTTGACGGCCGTGGCCCAGGGCGTGCTGGGCGGGATAGGCCTTTTTTTCGCCGGGCTGCCTCCTCTGACCTGGGGCGTGGTCATGGCCTTTTTCAGCATGGTGCCGGTAATCGGAACCGCTCTGGTTTGGGTTCCTGCAACCATTTTGCTTTACGCCACGGGCAAGATCGGCTCCGCCATCTTTTTGGCGATCTGGTGCATGGTTGTGGTGGGCGCCAGCGACAACGTGCTCAGGCCCTTGCTCATGCGGGGCAAAAACGAACTGCATCCCTTGCTGATTTTCTTTTCCCTGCTGGGCGGCCTTTCCGCCTTTGGGTTGTTGGGAGTGCTTTTAGGCCCTCTGGCCATTGTGCTGCTGATCGCTCTGCTAAAGGCCTATGAAGAGGCGGCGTCGCCTATCCTGGATGATTTGGACGAGGCATAGGCCGTCTTAAAAGGGAAAATCCTCGCCCACCAGATTTTGGACGCTTTCCCCCTTTTTCGGCGGCAGGGCCTTGCCGTGAATCAGGCTGGCCTTGACGTATATGGCCTTATACGGTTTGGCCGGGCACGCAAACTCGCAGGCGCCGCAGCCCACGCAGACATCCTCATCCACCTTGGGCAATCCGGGGCCGCCTTGTTCGCGCACGATCTTCACCGCTCCTGTCGGGCAGTGCTCGGCGCAAGCCACGCATTCCGTGCCTTTGGTCGCCACCACGCAGTTTTGCTTGATGAACTGCGCCCGCCCCATTTGAACGCGTTTTTTCTCCTCCAGCCCCACCGCCAGGATCGCCCCCGAAGGGCACACCATGGTGCAAGCGTTGCAATTGTAATTGCAGAAGCCTTTTTCATAGGAGAGGCTCGGGGCCAGCAGCCCTTTTCCCTGATGTGCAACCAACTCAGGCCGGATGACGTGGGAAGGACAGGCGGCCGCGCATAGGTGGCAGCCCGTGCAGGCTGAGGTAAAATGATCCCGGCCCATCCCCCCGGGTGGAACCAGGGAGGCTTTCCGTTTGATGGACAGCGGCGGCGCCAAAGGCTCTGTAGGAGACGCGGCCAGGCTTTCCTCTATTATCGTTTCCGGGTATCCATTGCCGGTTTCGGCCGCGGACCTGGACGGCAATCCCGTCAACAAAAAGGCGCCCATAAACAGCAGGCTGCGCCTGCCCGGATCCGTTTCAACTTCCTTGGCCGCCGATGGGGCGGTGAATTCCACTGCATCCACGGGGCAAACGGTCAGGCAATCCAGGCACATGACGCACCGGCTCGCGTCCACCGTTTTGTTCTCCACATCCATGCACGAGGCCTTGCATTTTTTGGAGCAGGCCCCGCATTGGATGCATTTTTCTGCGTCCATGGACATCCTGAAAACGGAAAATCGGGACGCCAGTCCTAAAAACGCACCCACCGGACACAAGGTGTTGCAATACAGCCTGCCTCGCGCCGCCGCCAGCCAGACGACCAGGGCCAACCATGCCAGGATGACTCCCAGCACAGGCAGGGGCGGCAGGCTAAAGGGATAGGGGGCGATTCCGTAATACCCGGCGAGTTCCCCGGCCTGGGCGAGCAGGTTGTTCAGGCCGATCGCCAAGGGGCGAACCAGGGCCTGGGCTGACCGGGCGAAGATGCTGTATGGGTCCAGGATGTTGATGAGGTGCATGCTTCCGAAAAAAAGAGAAACGGCGATTCCCGCCAGGATGAAGTATCTGACGACTCCGGGCTTGACGTATTGGAGTTTGACCTTGGAGATGCGCCTGCGGATTGCAATGACCCCATCCATAAAGGCCCCCAGGGGGCACAGAAAGGAGCAATAGACCCGGCCGAAAAGGAGCGTCAGGGCCAGGACCAGAATAAATCCGGCGGCCAGGAGCCCAAAGGCGGTGAGGGCGCGCACAAGCGAAGGCAGGAATTGAAGCCATGTTGCGACGCGCACAATTCCGGGCGCCAAAAAGCCCCACAGGTCGGCCGTAGCCAGGATAATCAGCAGGCTGACAGCCGTGGACGCAAGAATCCGAAGGCCTATGAATAGCCGTGAAGGCTTCATAATTTAAATCCGAATCCGTTCAATAGCCAGTGTGCTCAAGTCCATGGCGCCTACGCCTTTTTCGTTGGCGATGCGGATATACGGAACCTTGGCGGGGTCTATGCCGAACAACTTGGCGGACGCGGCATCCGCTGCAACCGGATCAGGAGAAATAATCTGGGCTTTTCGCAATGCCGTATCGTTTTCCGAAACGCCTCTGGGGCCGTTTTTCATGAGCATCCGGTAGGCGTCAACCACCGTGAGGTCCGGCTTGCGCACCGTGGAGAAATCCGCAATGCACTGGTGCAGGCCGCTTCTGTGCCAGTCGCCCCGATCCCAGACAATGCCCATGTTGTTTTTCATGCCGATAGTCAGGCCGGCGCCGCCATGGTGCTTCAGCACCGGGACGTTTATGAACACGTCGGCTTCCAGAACCAGTTCGTGCACCCGGGCCTTTTTAAGGTCCTTGCCTCCCGGAACCGCCACTTCGGCGTAATGCCTGGCCACATGCCCCGGGGCCATGATTCCGCCTGCATCCTTTACCGCAGCCTCAATGCCGCTGGATTCGTACGTTCTTTTCCACTGGTCGCAGGTATGGTCGAACACAACCACTTCTTTGGCCCCGGCGTCCAGGCAATGCTTGATGATCCGGGAAACCAGCTCCGGATGCGTGTTGGCCGCCCGCTCCACCGGCGTGTCCCAGCCGATGTTAGGCTTGACCACCACCTTTTGATTGGGCTTGACGAAATTTTTCATGCCGCCGAAAGCCTGGATGGCCTTGTCAAACATGATCCCCGGCTCTCCGCCCTGAACGGCCGCCAGATCCGGCCCGTTTTGGGCCAAAGCCCTGGAAATGGGTAAGCCGTTCAATGCGGCGGCCGCACCGGCCGTCATGACCGCTGCGCCTTTGATAAAAACTCTTCGTTTCATGATCTCCCGCCTTGTTATCTGATTATTGAGGCTGCCGGGCGCCGTCTTCCTTTAAGGCGGATGACTTCCCGGCATGATCCTTTAATCAGGCTGGAAAGGCTTTATCAAGACCCGAAAAAGGATATCTCCCATATTATACAATAGCTCTCTGACTTATGTATAGTTAAGAACTATTATCATTAAGATAAGTGCTGTGCATCCATTTGCAAGGAAGGTTTCCGCGGCCAGGATCCATGGGGAAACCGGTTTGCGCATTAATCGGAGGGGGGGAAGAGAGGCGAGGCCATCAGGTCCATTTTGGCAAGGCGGAACCGCAGACCGGTATGCAGGCAGCCAAACCCGTAAATTACGCTGCGTACGAAGTTGATGGAAGACGCCTCGGGGGAATACTTGGTGGGACAGCTTACCTCGGCGATTTGCTCGCCCAGCCATAGAATTTGGGCCAGCATTTGGTTGTCGAAAACAAAGTCGTCTGAATTTTGCTCCAGAGGAAGGCGTTCCAAAAGCTCCCGGGAAAAAGCCCTGTAGCCTGTGTGGAACTCGGACAGCTTGGAGCCAAGGAGCAGATTGCCCGCCAGGGTGAGAAAACGGTTGGAAGCGTACCGCCACACGGGCATGCCCCCTTTGAGGGCGTATCCCCCCAAGATGCGTGAGCCTAAAACGCAAGGGTACAGCCCGTTTCCTATGAGGGAGGCCATGGCCGGGATGAGCTTGGGCGTGTATTGATAGTCCGGGTGCACCATGATAATGATGTCGCCCTCGGCTTCCATGGCCAGGCGATAGCAGGTTTTCTGGTTGGCGCCGTAGCCTTTGTTTTTTTCGTGGACGTGAACAAGGGTGTTGGGCAGATCCCGGGCGATGCGGACGGTTTCGTCGCGGCTGGCGTCATCCACAACCACCACCAAGTCCACCACGTCCTGTTCCATTATGGATTCATAGGTCTTAACCAGGGTCTGCGCGGCATTGTACGCGGGCATGACCGCGACCACTTTTTTGTCCTTGTACATGGCTCCTCATTACTTGAAATTCAAGGAGGTTCCACTATATAGCCTGTCATATTGTTTGGCAAGTCAGACGAGGGTATACAAGGCTTTCACAGCGCAGCGTACATTGGCTGTAAAAATGTAAAAAGAGAGGGGCTTTGCAGCCCCTTAGGCCTCGTACCGGAAGTGTATGGGATTGAATTCCATGCTGGAAACCGCGCAGCCGGTATTATGGAAATACAGCCCATTGTATTCATAATTGCTGAATGGGACGTGGCTGTGGCCGAAATACACGTGCTCCACATTTTCCAGGATGTCCGGCGCAGTCTCGCTCATATACGAGAAAACCTTTTTGGAGGCTTTATGGGGCGGACTGGCCAGCCTTTGAGCCAAGCCCGTGAGGCCGGTTTTATTGGCCTGGTCGTATGCCAGAGCCAGGACATGGCTGACCTTCTTCGAGGTTTCGTACGGCTCGGACCAATGGACGAACTTATCCACCTTGGTATGGCGCGTATCGCAATCGCCGTGCAAAAAAAGCAGGTTGTGCATGAACATAAAATGCTCGTACCATGACACGGAGGCATTTTTTGCAGCCAGATCCTCCAGGGCGGACAAATATTCCTCCCTGCAGTCGTGGTTGCCGCAAACAACCTGAATTTGGCAATTGGGAAAGCTTTTGCTGAGACCGTCGATCCAGCCCACGGCTTCTTTGATCGTGTAGTCGACGCTGGGCAGGGTGGTCCACCTAAAGTCAAAGGTGTCTCCATTAAGCACCAGCATGTCGGATTTTGCAATGAGGTCCCCAATTTGGCTCATCATTTCATGAGCGTTGGACCGTCGGGCGAACATGTGCAGGTCGGAAACGACAACTCCTTGTTTCATTATACCCCTGTATGCCGTAATGATCATCTTTAGTCAGCCCGGCGCAAAGCGGTTGCGCCGGGCTGATGCGACATCCTCATACTATGTAATCATTTCGGCGCCCATGTCAAACGCCTTTAGGTTAACAGGGGTCTTTTTTTCGCCCATGGTGCGAAGCATAACCTTTTCAAAGCCGTCCCGGTCGATGGGCAGCACGCCGGTTTTCGCCAAAGCGCCCACCATCATGATGTTTCCGAAGATCGGATTTCCCAGCTTCATGGCCGCGTCCGTGGCATTGATGAACCAGACGCTCTCGGTCAGGTCTTCAATGATTGTTTTGAGTTCATCCATGGAAGGATACTTGTTGTCCCCGGAAATCACGCCAACCGGATAAATGGAGCGGGTGTTGGAAATAACCTTTACGCCCGGATGGCCGTAAGTATGCAAAACCCGGAGCGCCTCGATGGGCTCCAGAGCCACGACCATATCAGCCTGTCCCTGGGGGATTTGGGGGGACCAGGATTCCCCGGCGGAAATGCGCATATGGCTCATGACCGAGCCGCCCCGCTGGGAGGCGCCGAAGGTCTCGCCAATGGTGATGGAAAAGCCCTGGTCCGCCAGAAGGTTGCCCAAAACCCGGGAAGCCAGGACGTTTCCCTGACCGCCAACCCCGGTGATGATCAAATT
Organism: Desulfatibacillum aliphaticivorans DSM 15576; assembly: GCF_000429905.1. Lineage (NCBI taxonomy): Bacteria > Pseudomonadati > Thermodesulfobacteriota > Desulfobacteria > Desulfobacterales > Desulfatibacillaceae > Desulfatibacillum > Desulfatibacillum aliphaticivorans. The sequence continues at coordinate 195,556 of NZ_AUCT01000010.1, forward strand.
ATACGGATCTTTGGTAAGAGTAGCAGTTCCCATGATTTATGCCACCTCCTTTCGCGTGATGGCGCCCGAGGGGCAGATCGCCGCGCACATGCCGCAACCCGCGCAAATCACCTCGTCAATGGTCGCCACCTTTTTCTCTTCATCCCATCTCAGCCCCGGACAACGGAACACCCGGGTGCATAGTTTGTTGCAGCCGCAGTTTTCGCCCAGACAGACATCTTCGTCCACGGACATTTCAAACTGCTTTTTCCCTTTCTTTTCCGGAGAGAGGGCGCAAATCTGACGCAGGACCAAAACCTTGGCCCCCGGCGCTTCCAGGAGCTTGTGGAAGGTCTGCTGGGTCTTGTAGGGATAAAAAGGATCGCAAACCTCTACGGTCGCCCCCAAAGCGCGGCAAATGGTGGGGATGTCCAATGCCGGGGATTCGTTGCCCTGAGCGTCTACAGGCAGGCCCGGATGGGACTGGAAGCCCGTCATGCCGGTGCCTGAGTTGTCCAGGATTACCATGGTGATGTCCGACTTGTGGTGGATGGCGTTCACCAGCGCGGGAATTCCCGAATGGAAGAAGGTGGAGTCGCCGCACACGCTGACCACAGGCTGATCCAGTCCGAACTGGCCCAATTTGCCGAAGCCGCTGGCCACGCCCGTGCCCGAACCCATGGCGTGCAGGGTTTTGAGCGTGGAAAAGCCGCTGGGCAGAAAGGCCATGGAGTAGCAGCCGATGTCGCCGCAGACAAAGCCTTCCCGATTGTCCGCAGCCAGCACGTTATGGATGCTCCAGAACGAAGCCCTGTGAGGGCAGCCGGGACAGAAGGTAAGGTCGCGCACGGGCGCGTTGAAAAAGACCTGCTGGGCGGCCTTGGTCTGGTATTCCTGGTCCTGGGGACTGTAGGCATCTCCAAGAAGGGTCGCCAGGGCGGTGGCCACCAGGTCCGGGTTCAACTCGCCGGTCATGGGGATATTGCCGCTGCGCTTTCCGTAAAAGGTCTTCTGCCCCACTTCAGGCGCCAGTTCCTGGGCCAGAACCTTCAGGTTTTCCTCCATGAAGGGCAGGACTTCCTCCACCACCAGAACCTTGTCAGTGGTCTTAAGATGCTTGGCAATGAGCTTGGAGGGCAGGGGGAAGGTGGTTCCCAGCTTGAGCAGGCCCACTTTGTCCTTGGCGTTGCACAGGTGGATCGCCTCCCTGCTGTACAGGGTGGCCCCGCTGGACGTAATAAGCAGGATTTCAGGGTTTTCCGGCCCTACGTACGTGTTAAAAGGCGATTCCTCAAAGAGTTCTTCGGCCTTTTTGAGTTTATCCTGCTGCAGGCCGTGCTTGTATCCCACAGGAGCGCTGACAATCGGTCCTTCCAAAGGATCCAGGATAAACCCGTTGTTGACGAATTTGGCCTGAGGCTCGGTGTGAGGAATCTCGCCCAGTTCCACGCTTCCGCTTGCATGGGAAAGACGGGTTACGCTGCGGAACATAACCAGGTTATGAATTTCCTCGGAAAGTTCAAAAGCCCATTTGAGCATGTCCTTGGCTTCCTGAAAGTCTCCGGCCTCCAACAAGGGGATTTCCAGGAGCTTGGCGAAATGCCGGGCCTCTCCTTCGTTGATGGAAGACAAAGCGCCGGGATCGTCGCAGGGGACCAGCACCATACCGCCGCGGGTGCCCGAAAGCACAAGGTGGAGCAAAAAGTCCGAAGCCACGTTCACGCCGTTCTGCTTCATGGTGCACATGCTGCGAAGCCCGGCGAAAGACGCGGCCGCCGCAACTTCCACGGCGATCTTCTCATTGGCGGACCATTCCACATACATATTGGCTTCCTTGGACACGTCCGCCAGATTCTCAATGATTTCGGAAGACGGGGTTCCGGGATAGCCTGCGGCCACGCTCACCCCTGCTTCCAGGGCGCCCCGGGCAATGGCCTGGTTGCCCATAAACAAGACTTTTTCGCCTTTTTTTCCTTCATATAATTGGGACATGGTTTCCTCCCTTGATTACGGCTGAATTTTGTTGAGCGCACCCTCAGAAACGCGCATGGCGGCCCGGCCCTCTTCATCCGGGGTGTTTAAAAGCCCCATTTCCTTTGCCTTGGCAAGAGCCCGTTTTTTCTTGTTGGCCGAGGCCGTAGCCAAATTATGGATCTTGTCCCCCTCCAGGTTCTCGGTGACCAGGTAGCCCTGGCTGATAGCCGTCTTAACCAGTTCAGCGCCTTTTTGGGTGCGAATGATCAAGGTGTTGAAGCCGGCTTCCCCTTCCACCTGGCCTACGGAAACGTCGGCCAGTTCCGAGGTCATGTCCGGGCAGATGGAGCACCCTTCCGGGATGATTTCGCGCACTTCAGACAAGGGGATTTCAACAGTTCCCTGATCCGTCTCCACCACAAACACCTCGGCGGGCGGGGGAGGAACGTCGGCTTTGATGATTTTTCCCTCAATGCCTTTTTCAGCCAACAAGGCTTCCAGCTTTCGGGCGTCCAGGGCCCATGTGCAGAAAAGCCCGATCACCAGAGAAACCGGGTCTTCAAAGTCCGGCTTGTCCGTGGGATTCATTTTCATCTGAGAAATTGCAAGGGCCTGGCACGGCGTGGCCACAACGCCCATGTTCCTCACGCCCCTTTTGGCTTCCCGGTTTAATACCGAAAGCGTGGGGGAGGCGGAGTACTTGGAGCCGGCGCAATCCCGGGCCTGCTCCGACGTCCTGACCAGCCTGGGTTTGGGCATACGGCCTTCGCTGTCCGTCAGGACGGCGCCGGAGATCATTTTGTTATCCAGGGCGCAGGAAATCAAAGCCGTGACCGTGCCTCCGCACTGAAAGGTGCATTCCGCGGTTTTTTCTCCGGCCTTGGCCTTGTAGGTTTCCAAATGGGGGCCGATGGGGGTGCCATCAAAGGCGCGGCCTGTTCGGGCTTTGTAAACCTCGTCGTAGTCCACTTCGGCCTTGGGGCAATAAGCGAAACAGCGGCCTGTCTCCCGATCGCACGGAAAGAGCATGGCGGTCTTGCCCCGGTATGTGGTGAAATAGGGGCACAGGTCCACGCAGGCCCCGCAACCCACACACAGGCCCTTTCCCTGCACATCTTCCAGCAATTGGGTTTGTGCAAACAATTTCATAAGGATGTTCTCCTTTTGTTAATATTTTCCCCATGCCGGGCCTGCTTAGGCCTGGCTGGCTACAATCTGAAATGTTTTTTTATTCCCTGGGCGTCGGCGTTTTGTTGTGCACCTTGTAGGCTTGGGCCAGCAAATCCAAGGGGTGCATGACCGTTTTTTCTTCGCAGCCGGCGGCCAGGTAACCCCGGCATGCCGGGCACTGGGTCAGGATGGCGTCCGCCCCGGTTTTCTCGATCATATCGGTTTTCTTACTGCGAATGCCCCCGGAAAGCTCGGGATGCTGCACAAAAAAGGTTCCGCCCGCCCCGCAGCATGCGTCAGGCGCAGCCATTTCACACAACTCGGCGCCGGGAATGCCCTTGGTGACGGCCCGGGGCGCGTCCGCAAGGGTGGGGGACCACGCCCTGTGGCAGGGCTCGTGATAGGTGAACTTCAGGTCCAGGCCGGCCGGTTGGTCCACCAATCCAAGATGGTTCAAATAGTCCGTGGCTTCCCAAATTTTAGCGGCCACGCCCTGAACCTTTTCCACCAAAGGCGTTCCGGCCGGGGCCAGTTTGACGCCGTTTTCCTTGAACATGAGGCCGCAGGTGGTGCAGTCCGTAACCACGGCGTCCACCTCCATTTTGTGGAAAATGCGGATGTTGTGCATGAACATGTTGTAGGCGGTTTCCACGTCTCCTTCCGCGATGGCGGGCATGCCGCAGCACAGGAGCCCTTCGGGCACGATGACTTCTATGCCGTTGCGTGTGTACACGTTGATCAGGGCCTTGCCGGTCTCCACAAAGCTGGAGTTGGTGGCGCAGCCCACAAAATAGGCTACGGTGGCGCGCTTCTCGCCTTCCGCCGGAAAAACGCCCGTGAATTGCTGGGAGAACGTGTCCGCGCGAGGCTCAAGAAGTCCGTCCGGGACCTTGCCCATTTTTTTCGCCAGGGAATAGCCCACTCTGTGCAGCCGGTCCATGCCCCGTTTTTGCATAAAGGAGCTGAGGAAGTTGCGTTCGATGGCCGACTTTCTTTTTCCTTTGTATAAATCCTTGCGGGCGGCCACCACCACGTCGTTGACCTTCACGCCGGCCGGGCAGGTGCGTTCGCAGTTTCCGCACAACAGGCACCGGTCCATGATTTTTTCCAGGCGCTTGGTCCGGGGGACTTCCTGGTCCATCAGGCAGGCCTTGGCCAGGGTCATTCTGGCTCTGGGCATATGGGTTTCCAGGAGATCCTGGAGAAAGACCGGGCAGGTGGCCTGGCAAAAGGCGCAATGGGAGCATTTGGCCATCATCTCTTCAAAATCGTGCAGATCAAAGCTCATTATTCCCCTCCTTGCAGCCACAATTTGCCGGGATTCATAATCCCGTTGGGGTCAAAGGCCTTTTTAACCCGCTTCATCAACTCGATTTGCGCGCCGCCCAGATCCCATTCCAAATATTCGGATTTGTGCAGCCCGATGCCGTGCTCGCCGGATATGGTTCCGCCCAATGCAAGCCCTGTCTTCACGATTTGCGCGATGGCCTTGCGGGCCAGTCTTTCCTGCTCCTCGTTCACTTCTCCGTAAAGGATGCTGGGGTGCATGTTGCCGTCTCCGGCATGGCCGGACAGACCGACCAAAAGCCCAAGGCGGCCCGCCATGGCCTGAACCTCGCGCACAAAAGCCGGAACCTTGTCCCTGGGGACGGTCACGTCTTCGGCCACCACTTTTTTCGCCATGGTCAAGGCCAGGGGGTACAGGCTGGCGCGGGCTTTCCAGTAGGTGGCGGCTTCCTTTTCGTCCTCGATAACCCGGACCTCCATGGCGCCCATGTCGTTGCAAATGGATTTGAGAGTCTCCGCATCCTCCCTCACCTGGCCTTCCGAGCCGTCAATATCCATGAGCAGATAGGCCTCGCCGTCCGTGGGGGCGGGCGGGGAAATCATGGAGTTCATAACATGGACGGAAATTCCCATGAGCAGTTCCAGCATGGCGGGAACCGTACCGGCGGCGATGATTTCCGCGATCATCTCCGCCGCGTTTTCAATGCTTTTGCAGGTCACCAGCGCCGTGCGGTGGAAGGGAGGCAAAGGCATAATCCGCAGATGGGCCTTGGTAATAACCCCAAGCGTTCCCTCGGACCCGGCCAAAAGATGGGTGATGTCGTAGCCGACCGATTGCTTGACGCATTTGCCTCCCGCCTGAATCACGTAGCCGTCGGGCAAAACCGCTTCCACGCCCAGCACATAATGGGGGGTGGTGCCGTATTTGACTCCCCTCGGCCCCCCGGCGCGGGTGGCCACGTTGCCGCCGATGGTGCAAACGGTCATGCTTTGGGGGTCGGGCGGATAAAAAAGCCCCTGGCTTTCCACGGTTTTATGAAAATCGCCCAAAACCACGCCCGCATCCACCGTCGCCGTCATGTTGCCCCGGTTGATCTCCCGGATTTTGTTCATGCGCTTCATATCCAGGACAATGCCGCCCTTGACAGGCGTGCAGCCGCCGGAAAGACCGCTGCCCGCGCCTCTGGGCGTGACCGGTATCTGGTTTTTATTGGCATAGCTGAGGACGGCCGCAACTTCTTCCGTGCTGGCGGGCAAAACCACGGCGTCCGGCTTTCTTTTGGCGAAATAATGGGTGGCGTCGCTCTGGTAGGCGAACAGGTCTTCGGGATCCGTCTTGACGCTGTCGCGGCTCACCAGCTCAGCCAGGTCTTTCTGCAGGCCTCTCATTTTCGTAATATCTCCCCCTTGAAATGTTTGGAAATCCTTGTTTCCTACTTTACCCTTGACCGGGGAGCGGTCACAAGTGCAGCCTTAGCCGCCTCCCCAGGGCGCCACCCCATGAAGCTGGAAATCTGTTGTGCGGTCAGGAGCAATTCACGAGCCAGGGCGGCCGTACGATCTCCCAATACCTGGTCCGGAGGACCGGATATGCTGATGGAGCCCACAGGGGCTCCTGCGTAATTAAATATTGGGGCGCCAATACAACTCATACCAGAAATACACTCCTCCCGGTCAAGGGCATATCCGCGAACCCGGGTGGATTCCAGGTCTTTAAGCAAATCCTCCCGGTTTGTGATGGTGGTCGTGGTTATGGGCGTCAAAGGATGTTTGCCTAAATAGTCCTCCACCTCCTGCTGAGGCAGATAGGCCAAAATCGCCTTGCCCAAAGAAGAACAGTACGCCTGAATGCGCGGGCCGATATGGTGATAAAGCACGTTTACGGTGTCGGGAAAAAGAAGCAGCGTCACCAGAACGGCTTGCTGATCCCAGATCCCCAGCCGGGTGGCCAGGCCCGTGGATCTTGTGAGCATTTGCGCGGGACTGCCGCCCACCTGGTTGATTCGCAGGCTGCCCGCCAAAATTGTCCCCATCTCGTGAATCTTAAGCCCCAGGGAGTATTTTTTGCTCTCCGGGTCCTGTGCCAGAAAACCGTGAGAGGTCAGGGTCCGCACCAATCCGTGCACTGTGGGCTTGGGAAGCCCCATGGCTTTGCTTATGTCTGTAATGCCCAGGCGCGGCGAGGTGGTGGAGAAAAGGGACAGGATTTCCAGGGCTCTGTCTACGGATTGTACGCTCATGTTATTTCCAAACCGTGTTCAGTATTGCCAAACTCCATATGACGATCGTGAACATACACCCCGGAAGCGCGCCCTGTCAAGAACCGGCCGAGCATTTGTTCGAAATCCATCCATATGTGGAACTCAGGAGCGCTTGCCCATACAACATTTTTTGAATTTTTTGCCGCTGCCGCACGGGCAGGGATCGTTGCGGCCCGCTTTCGCCCACAAGCCCCGGGCGTGCTGCTCTCTGGCTTCCCGGGCTTTGGCGGTTACGTCCACGGGATGGGACTCCAAATGGTCGAAAAGCATGGTCCACGCCTCGCACAGCATGCTGGGGCCGTTGATTCTGTGGCGCGTGCAGTCGCCCTGGCAGAGGGCGGAGTATCGGCATGCGCGGCATTTTTGGGGCCACTCCGCCTTGGCGGCGGCGAATTTTTTTCGTGTAGGCGAGTTCATGACGGCGGGCAGATCGTCCCGGACGATATTGCCCAGCCGGTATTGATCGTACACATAGAAATCGCAGGGGTAGACGTCGCCGTTATGTTCCACCACCAAATAGGAATCGCAATGGGGAAGCCAGGAGCAGGTGGCCCGGAGTCCGTCCAGAAAATAAATAAGGATGTCTTCGAACAGGCGGATGGAAACCCGGCCGAACCCGTCTTGCAGCCAGAGGTCGAACAGGCGGACGTAAAATTCTCCCAGGGCCTTTCCCGAAACCGCCCTTGGCGCGGGTTCGCCGGTTTCCGGGTCCGCGTCCACGCACGGGATGAACTGGAGATACTCAAAACCCTGCTTCACAAAAAAATCATACAGTTCTTCAGGCCGGTCCACGTTGTCGGGAGTCAGCAGGGTGAGGATGTTGAATTCCGCCCCATGGCGGGAAAGGGTTTGGGCGGTTTGCATCACCCTGGAAAAGGTTCCGCGCCCTTGGTGGTCTATCCGGTTTTTGTCGTGGACTTCCCGGGGGCCGTCCAGGCTCAGGCCTGTCAGGATTCTATTTTCCGCCAGAAATTTCGCCCATTTGTCGTCAATGAGAATCCCATTGGTCTGGATGGAATTCTCCACAACCTGGCCCGGAGCGGCGGCCTTTTTCTGCAATCTGACTACATCGCGGAAAAAGTCCAGGCCCATGAGCGTGGGCTCCCCGCCCTGCCAGCAGAACCCGTTGATGGGATGGCCCAAAGCCAGGGTTTTTTCGATCATGGCCTGGGCGGTTTCCAGATCCATCATGGTTTTGGAGGCCGGATAGACCTCTTCAGCCCTTTTGTAAAAGCAGTAGGCGCAATCCAGGTTGCAGCGGTATGACGCCGGTTTGATCAACAAATTCATAATTATTTAACTCAACACACATGGACCTGCGGCCCACAACAAAAGATGAAAATTTTCATACAAAACATTAGGGAATTAATCTTTTCCTATATAAACAGGAGATTGCAATAGGCGATAAGGAATTAAACGCCAAAGCCGACTCCCCAAAAACTCCCTCCTGCTTGACGGGGGAGGGTTGGGGTGGGGGTGACTTTCTATGGCGAGGAAACCTCGCTACTACTGCGCGGGAACCGCGCTACTACGCCCCCCCATCCTGTCCTTCCCCCGCCAGGGGGGAAGGAACCATGATTCCCGGGCTCTGGTATATAGACAGATCTTAGATCTATACGTAATTACTTGATTTCAAGGCATTCGCTTCTATCTCAAAAGTTGAGAGTTAAAATAACGCCCGGTATCCGCTTTGGTAAATGTAAAAAAAGCTCTGGCCCAGGTTCCAGAACATAACCACGTACAAAAGCGCCAAGCCGGCCAGGGCGGTCAGGACCGGCCCCATCAGCCCCGGCGCGCCTTCTGTTTTATCCTTTTTGCGGAAATAGGCTTCCCAAGCGCCCATTTCAGAAATCCCGGCGAGGACGGCGGCGATGAACACGGAATTCAGACCGTAATACAAAGATTCGCCCAGGGTGAAGAATTCCGTAACGCGATACACCTCCCAGGCGTCCCAGATCAATAGGGTCAGAAAAGAAACAAGAACCAGCAAAGGGCCGGAAGCGCCGCGTTTTCTTCCTATAGGATAGACCACCGCAGGCGCCAGGGCAAGGACGGCGAACAGGAGAACGCCCACCACGAAGGTCACGGGCTTGTGCATGCCCGGGGCGAATTCGTACCAGGCGATATTATACAGGATTTTGCAGGCCGCCATGAGGCCGCAAACCCAGAGAAAGGCTATCCAGGCGAATTTAAAACCGTTTCCATTTTCTTGGGCGTTGCTCATAGCCTACCCTCCTTTGCAAAAGCGGCGATCATTTGCTGGTAGCGGGAAATGTCCGCGGCCTCCAACTGGTCGTAGATGTTCTGCTTTTCCTTGGGATCGGCCTTCAGGTCGTAATACTCCGGCTTTCGGCTGCTGTCATATTCAATGTAGATGTTGTTCTGCGTCCGAATCGCCTGGATCGCCGGAACGTTGTACGGGTAGTCCTTAAAATACTCGTAGAGCCACGCCTCCCTGCCGGGCGTCCGGCCGTTACGGAGGATGGGCGCCAGGCTTTGGCCTTCCATGCCTGCATGGGGCTCGATTCCCGCCAGGTCGAACAGAGTCGGGGCCAGGTCGATGTTCAAGGCCATTTGGTCGGCCTTTCTGCCCGGATCGGGAACGACTCCCGGAGCGCGAATCATGAACGGAATTCTGATGGATTCCTCGTAAGCCCACCGTTTGTCAATCTTGCGGTGCTCCCCCCAAAAATATCCGTTGTCCCCGGCGTAGACCACGATGGTATTGTCCGCCAGGCCTTTATCTTCCAGGAACTTAAGCAGCCGCCCCACCTGCCTGTCCACCGAAGCGACCACCCGGCAGTAATTCCGGTAATGATACTGCAAGGTCCCGGTGGTCCCGCAGAATACGGCCCCGTTGGTCATGGTCACCCAGGTGTCCGCCTCCTCGGCCAGCGGAAGATCCTCATCGCTGTATAGGTCTTTCAGGTCCGTGGGAGGCTTCCAGTCATGGTGGGCGGCCTTGTGGGACAAGTACAAACAAAAGGGATTGTCGCTTTCCCTGTCTATAAAATCAATGGCCCGGTCGGTAAGCTCCTCGGTGATGTATCGCTTGTTTGGCTTGGCGTCTTCGCCGTTGACGATAAGCGGGCAGTCCCAATACTGGCCCTGGCCGCCCCGAACCGTAAAGGTCACGAACTCGTCCACGCCCCGCAGCTTGGGCAATTCTCCCGGCATATGCCACTTGCCCAGGAACGCGGTGTCGTAGCCTTCCTGCTTGAAGCGTTCCAAAAAGGTGACGTTGCCGTTATCCCATGGCGTGAGATTGTTTTGCACCCCGTGGGTGTGGGCATACTGGCCGGTCAAAAAACTGGCCCGGCTGGGGCTGCACAATGAGGAGGTTACAAAGGAGTTGTTGAAGTAAACCCCCTGGGACGCCAATCGGTCCAGGTTGGGCGTTTTAATAAAAGGATGCCCGGCGCAGCCCATGTGATCGTAACGATGATCGTCCGTCAGGATGAACAGGACGTTGGGCTTCTTTCCGTTGGTTGGAGCGCTGAACAGATTTCCAGGAAAAGCTCCCATCGCTCCGGCTGCGGACGCAGCCGCCATGAGCCTGAGCGCGCCGCGTCTGGAAATGGTTTTTTCCGCCATATCTCCCCTCCTTTAAGCATTTGACCAAGTGCGCAGAAATATTGCCATGCGGTTTATCAACGACGCTTAGCGCCGGATATCAAGACTATGTGGTGAATGGAATTGTTAAAATTGGGAAATGTCAGGCCGTAAAAATGATTGAATGGCATTTTACCCTTTTTACAAAAATATTGAAAGGGCGTTTATGGAAAATCAATCATTAAATGAGACCAAAGATTCCCCCGCGCTGATAGTGATTTTCTAACCCAAGGGCATGGCGTTTAAAACCCTGGGAGAAAATCCTGTTATTCCGGGACGCCATAATCTAAGGTTGTTTTTGGGCTCCCGGACAATTGGGCAATTGGATTTATTTTCCACAACGTCAAGTTAAGGATTATGGGCGAGATATTTGAAGCAAGGTACTTAAACGTGGACTTTATTGTTGAGGCGGATTTTGACTTAACGTTGTTGGTCAAATCGTTAACTAAAGTTTCGCAGATGCTATAGACATCTGGTCAATTATTGTTTTTTCAATAATGTCAAGGATGTAATTCATGACTTCAGGCTCAATTCCGTAACAAAGAACCTGCCTTGATCCCAAAAGCAATTCCTTGACCTTTTCCCATAAAGACTGGGCGACAACCAATACATTCTGATCATCGGACAATTCCCTGAAAAGCGGCCCCACGGGGCCGGTCATTTGCCGTTTGCCCAAAATGTACACGAGCAGAAGATAACGGATCATGACCAGAGAATGACAAGCGATCAATGCATCAAAAT